>DAOMPU010000432.1:0-2204 GCA_035444925.1 Terricaulis sp.
GGCCAGGAGCTGAACCATAAGGTCGGCGCCTCGCGGAAGCTGACGGCGGAATATTTCCAGCGCATCGACGCGCTCGATTTCGCGATGGACCATGACGACGGTCAGCAAGTGATCGAGCTGAAGGATGCGGACGTCATTCTCGTCGGCGTCTCCCGCACCTCGAAAACGCCGACTTGCGTTTATCTCGCCCATCGCGGCGTGAAGGCGGCGAACGTGCCCTTGGTGCCGAACGTGCCGCTGCCGCCGGAATTGTTTGAACGCCAGCGCCCGCTGGTCGTTGGCCTCACCATTTCGGCCGACCGCCTGGTGCATATCCGCCGAAACCGCCTGGTCGCCATGAAGGAAACGCGGGCAGGGGATTACACCGAGGAAGACGCCGTGCGCAGCGAGATCATGAAGGCGCAGAAATTGTTTGAGCGCGAAGGCTGGCCGACGATCGATGTCTCGCGCCGCTCGATCGAGGAAACCGCCGCCGCGGTGCTGAATCTCCTGGCTGAGCAGCGCGAGCCGTGAGCCTGATCCTCGCCTCCGCCAGCGCCTCGCGCCGCCGCATGCTGGAAGCTGCGGGCTTGGCGTTTGAAATTCAGGCCCCGCACGCGGATGAGGAAGCCGCCAAGGCCAGCCTCCGCGCCGCCGGCCTTAAGCCGCGTGAGCAAGCCGATGCGCTGGCGGAGCTGAAAGCGCTTTCCGTTTCACGCCGGCGCGCGGGCGTCGTCATTGGCGCCGATCAGATGCTCGCGATTGAGGGTGAGGTGCTGGACAAGCCGAAGGATATGGACGAGGCGCGCACGCATCTGCAGCGCCTGCGCGGCAAGACGCACGAATTGCTGAGCGCGGCGGTGGTCGCGCGCGAAGGCGCGATCATCTGGCGCCATGTCGATACGCCGCGCCTTAAGATGCGCGCGTTTTCCGATGCCTTTCTGGACGATTACCTCGCCCGCGTCGGGCAGGGGGCGCTTAGCTCCGTCGGCGCGTATCAGCTCGAAGGGCTGGGCGCGCAATTGTTTGAGCGGGTGGAGG
The DNA here is from genome assembly GCA_035444925.1 of Terricaulis sp. Classification (GTDB taxonomy): domain Bacteria; phylum Pseudomonadota; class Alphaproteobacteria; order Caulobacterales; family Aquidulcibacteraceae; genus Vitreimonas. The sequence continues at coordinate 1,021 of DAOMPU010000432.1, forward strand.
GGGATTTCTTCTCCGTGCTCGGCTTGCCGCTTTTGCCGCTTTTGTCGTTCCTGCGCGAACATAAGGTTGTCCCCGTATGATCATCACCGGCGCCACCAAAGTGCTCGCGCTGATCGGCGATCCGGTCAGCCACTCGCTGTCGCCGATCATGCACAATGGCTGGATCGCTGATCACGGCATCGACGCATGCTACGTCGCGCTGCCGCTGAAAAGCGATGATGCGGAAACCGAAATCCGCGCGCTCTGCCGCTTCGGCCTCGCTGGCGCCAACGTCACTGTGCCGCACAAGCGCGCCGCGGCGAGCGCGGCGGATGAAAGCGAAGGCGTGGTCGCCAACGTGCTGCGCTGGGAAAAAGACGGCTCGGTTTCTGGCTTCAATACGGACGGGCAGGGGTTTCTGGATTCGCTGGCCGAGGCGGCGCCCGATTGGAAAACGCGTGTGCGCCGGGTGCTGATGTTGGGCGCGGGCGGCGCGGCGGTGGCGATCGCGGAGGCGCTCGGCCCGCACGTGGATACGATCTATTTCGCCAACCGCACCCAGGCGCGCGCCGATGCAGCGGCCGATGCGCTGCGCGCCGGGCGCGTGCTGCGCTGGGATGATCTGGAGCGCGGCTTCGGCGCGGCGGATCTGATCGTGCAAGCCACAACGCTGGGCATGGGCGCGAACCCTTCGCCGGATTGGCCGCTGGCCGCGGCAAAACCCACCGCGATCTGCGCCGATATCGTCTATCGCCCGCTGGAAACGCCGTTTTTGAAAAGCGCACGCGAACGTGGGCTGGCCACCTTCGATGGGCTCGGCATGCTGATCCATCAGGGCGCGCGGGCGTTTGAGCTTTGGTTCGGCGTGAAGCCGGATGTGGAGAAGGCGCGCCGGCGTTTGATCGAGGCGCTGGGATGATCGTCATCGGCCTCACCGGATCGATCGGCATGGGCAAATCGACCGTGGCCAAGATGTTCGCGGAGGAGGGCGCGCCCACCTTCGATTCCGACGCGGCGGTGCATGCGCTCTACGCCAAAGGCGGCGCGGCGGTGGCCGCTGTAGGCGCCGCGTTTCCCGGCGCGCTGCGCAACGGCGCGATAGATCGCGCGCGGCTCAGCCCGCTCGTGCTCGACAATCCCGCCGCCTTGAAGCGGCTTGAGCAGATCGTGCATCCGTTCGTGCGCCAGGCGCAGGTGGATTTCGC
>DAOMPU010000433.1:0-2193 GCA_035444925.1 Terricaulis sp.
TCCCTGCGTCTCCGCCAGCTTTCCTGAGCCCCGCTAGGCGCCCTCAGCGCCTTGACATTGAGGGCGGGGGCATGCGGTGTCCGGCCCCTCTTTTCCCCGTGTTTCGAGTCGCCGGAGCCCCGCTGATGCACGCCTACCGCACCCATACCTGCGCCGCCCTCCGCCCCGGGGACGCCGGCAAGGACGTGCGCCTCTCGGGCTGGGTGCATAGGAAGCGCGACCATGGCGGGCTCTTGTTTATCGACCTCAGGGACAATTACGGCCTGACCCAGATCGTCATCGCCCCCTCCAGCCCCGCCTTCGCGGCGGCCGAAAAGGTGCGCGCCGAGAGCGTGATCCGGATCGACGGCAAGGTGGTGGCGCGTACAGGCGAGACGGTGAACGCCAACCTGCCGACCGGGGGCGTCGAGGTGCAGGCGGCGGAGATCGAAGTGCTGGGCGCGGCCGAGGAGCTGCCGCTGCCGGTGTTTGGCGAGCCGGACTACCCGGAGGACATCCGGCTCAAGTATCGTTTCCTCGACCTGCGCCGCGAGAAGCTGCACCGCTCGATCCTGCTGCGTAGCCAGGTGATCGCCAGCTTGCGCCGGCGCATGATCGAGCAGGGCTTCACCGAGTTTCAGACGCCGATCCTGACGGCCTCCAGCCCCGAAGGCGCGCGCGACTTCCTGGTGCCCTCGCGCCTCCATCCTGGTAAATTCTACGCGCTGCCGCAGGCGCCGCAGCAATTCAAACAGCTGCTGATGGTGGCGGGCTTTGACCGCTACTTCCAGATCGCGCCGTGCTTCCGCGATGAGGATGCGCGCGCCGATCGTTCGCCCGGCGAATTCTACCAGCTCGATCTGGAGATGAGCTTCGTTACGCAGGAGGACGTGTTCAACGCGGTGGGGCCGGTGCTGGCGGGCGTGTTCGAGGAATTCGGCCAGGGCAAGCGTGTGACGCCGGCCAACGAATTTCCGCGCATTCCTTATGCGGAGGCGATCAGCAAATACGGCAGCGATAAACCCGATCTGCGCAACCCGCTGGTGCTGCAGGATGTGAGCGAGCATTTCCGCGGCGGCGGCTTTGGCCTCTTCGCGCGCATTCTCGAAAAGCCGGGCCACGCGGTGTGGGCCGTGCCCGCGCCTACGGGCGGCAACCGCGCGTTCGCCGATCGCATGAATGCCTGGGCGCAAGGGGAAGGCCAGCCGGGGCTGGGCTATATCTTCTGGCGTGACGGCGAAGAAGGCGGCGCGGGGCCGATCGCGAAGAACATCGGGCCCGAGAAAACGGGCGCGCTGCGCGAGCAGCTTGGCTTGAAGGTTGGCGATGCGGCGTTCTTCGTCGCGGGCGATCCGAAGGTGTTTTACAAATTCGCGGGGCTGGCGCGGAATAAGGTCGCGGATGAATTGAACCTCTCCGATAAGGAGCAGTTCAAATTCTGCTGGATCGTCGATTTCCCGATGTACGAGTGGAGCGAGGAAGAAAAGCGGATCGATTTTTCGCACAACCCGTTCTCGATGCCGAATTACGATCACGAGGCTTTCCTGAAGCTGGATGGGAGCGATCGCGCGACCATCGAGGCCATCACCGCGTTCCAGTACGATATCGTCTGCAACGGGGTGGAGCTTTCCTCCGGCGCGATCCGCAACCACAAGCCTGAAATCATGATCAAGGCGTTCGAGCTCGCGGGCTATCCCCAGAGCGTGGTGGAAGAGAAGTTCGGCGGCATGCTGAACGCGTTCCGCTTCGGCGCGCCCCCGCACGGGGGCTCGGCGCCGGGCGTGGACCGCATCGTCATGCTGCTCGCGGGCGTCGATAACATCCGCGAAGTGATCGTCTTCCCGTTCAATCAGCAGGCGCAGGATCTGATGATGCAGGCGCCCAGCGAAGTGACGCCGAAACAGCTGAAAGAACTGCACATCCGCGTGGTCGAGCCGCCGAAGGCTTAAGCGCATCATTCCGCGCTGAGTGTAACATCGCGCCGCGGGGTGTAGGATAGATTGTGCTAATCACATGCCGGCACGCTGAGCCCGCGCGGGAGGCGGGTTTCGCGGTCGCCGCAGGCGAGGTTGAGCTGCGCTTGGGTGAGCCCGCGCGCTTGGCGCAAATCCGCGCCGGAAAAATCAGCCTGATGCAAACGGGCGCGGGCGAAATTGGCGCGGGCGAACTGGCCGCGCCGCGCCACCGCGCTGGTGAGATCGGCGCCGGAGAAAT
>DAOMPU010000434.1:0-2168 GCA_035444925.1 Terricaulis sp.
TGAACGAGCGCGAGATGGTCTCCGCCGGGCCGATTCTGGCGGAAGATTTGCGCGCCCGCGGCTGGAGCGTGTGCCTGCGCGGCGATCCCGAATGCCCGCTGCCGTTCGGCGCGCGCGCGCGCGCGCTCTATGCCGAAATCGTTCTGCAAGCGCCGGACACGATGGATCCCTTCATGGCGGTGGACGATAGCGAGCGCTCCCCGTTCGGGCGCCGGCTGCTGGCCGCGCGCGCGGCGGGCATCGTCATCACCGCCGAAGCGGTGCGCACGCCCAACGAAGCGCGCACGCTGGCGATCGCCGGCTTTGATCGCGGCGGCGGCCCGTTTGCGGAAGCAAGCTTGCGCTAATTGAGCGCGGCGCTGCGCGGCGCGTGTCCGCCGGCGGAATCCAGCTTTTCCAGCAGATAATCCAGATCGTCCTTCGGGATCGATTGGAACAGCGTCAGCGTGCGCTCCAGCATGCGGCGGCGGAAGATGCGCCGGTCATCGGCGCCGCCTTCCCGCTCCATGCTGTGATAAACTTCTATCGCCGCGCGGAACGACGAATAGAGCCTCGGCGGCAGGCCCGAGCGATCAAACGCCGCTTTGAGCCCTAGCGGGCCGCTATCGTGGATCAGCAGCCACATGCGCTGGTGCGACATGCCGGCGAGTTCAGCCATGGCGTGCTCGATAAATTCCATGTGCCCCATGCAGAGGCCGCGCATCATCAGCGAGGGCGTCAGGCGCCCGTTGAGATTCAGCTGCTGTACGAAGCGACCGATATCCTTCTGGCGGCTCGCCTGCTCGACAATATCGAGTGTCGCCCGCTCGCGCGCGCCAACGGCGAGATCAATGGCGATTTGCGGGGGCAGTTCGTGATTGTTCACCAGATGATCGAACACCTCGCCGGTCACGATCGCGATCAGCTTCTCGGTGACGGAAACAGGCAATTCCTCCCGATGCACCATGGCGCGCATCACGTCCGACACGCCTTGGAAGCGGTCGATCACGGTTTCCAGCGCGTCTTCATCGAACACGGCGTTATCGTTGGCCAGCGCGCGCTCCACCGCGGGCGCAGCGGCGTATTGCGCTATCGCGCCGGTGACCTTGGCGGAAAGGCTCTCGCGGCTGGCCACCGCCACCTGCTTTTGCAGCGGCTCGGCGCGCACGATCTCGACCAGATCGGCATCCGTCAGCATCGGCGAATTGAGGATCACCGGCAGCGCGATGGATTCCACATCCTGCGCCAGCTTCACCGCGAGCTCGCGCGGCAACTTGGGCGAATTCTTCAGCGCCACCGCCAAAGCGCGGCGCACGAGCACGGCCGCATCCTGCGCCATGATGGCCAGAATGCTGTGCGCATGCGCGCGTTCCTCTGCGGAAAGCTCGGCGTCCTCGATGCAGCGGCAAATCTTGTGTGCGGCGTGCGCGCGCTCATCATCGTCCACGCCCTTTATCAGGGTGCGGATGTCGCTATCGGTGAGCACGGCGCGCATGGTGACGACGGACATGGGATTTGCGGCTCCGGGCGGCGCGACTCTTCAGCCTCCCAACCTTGCCTTGAGCCCTTAACGAAGGCTTGATGAAATCCTTGCGGGAAGGAAACGGCGCGCATGCTTAAGGGCCTTAAGGTTGTGGAATACGCCACCTATGTGGCTGCGCCGGGCGCGGGCGGCATCCTGGCCGATTGGGGCGCGGACGCGATCAAGGTGGAGCCGCCAGGCGGCGATCCGATCCGATTGTTCTTCGCATCGCTTGGCGCCTCCGATGGCCCCAATCCCGTGTTCGACATGGACAATCGCGGCAAGCGCGGCATCGTGCTCGACACCGCGCAGGACGCGGGACGAGAAGCGCTGCTGCGCCTGATCGATGACGCCGATGTATTCATCACCAATGTGCGCCCTGGCGGCTTGAAGCGTGCGGGCCTCGATCACGACGCATTGCTCGCGCGCCGCCCTCAGCTGATTTACGGCTCGATGACCGGCTATGGCCTTGAGGGACCAGACGCCGATCGCCCAGGCATGGATAGCGCCGCGTTCTGGGCGCGCGCGGGGCTGGCGGCGATGTTTCGCCCCAAGGGCGGCGATCCCGTCGCGCTGCGCACGGCGTTCGGCGATCACGTGGCGGCGATGGGCTTCGCGGCGGGAATTCTCGCGGCGCTTTATGAACGCAACGCCACCGGCAAGGGCC
>DAOMPU010000435.1:0-2167 GCA_035444925.1 Terricaulis sp.
GCCGCCATTACGATCTTCCTTCCATGAGCCGCGCCGCATAGCGCGCCATCATATCCGCTTCCAAATTCACCTTATCGCCGCGCTTCAGCTGGCTCAAAGTCGTCACCGCCCAGGTGTGCGGGATCACCAGCACGCCAAAGCCCGCCTCGTCCACCTCATTCACGGTCAGCGACACGCCATTTACAGCGATCGCCCCCTTCGGCGCGATCAGGAACGCAATCTGCGCGGGCGGGGCGATGCGCACGCGCCAGCCGGCGCCATCCTCCGCCACGGAAAGCACTTCGCCGAGGCCATCCACGTGCCCTTGCACGATGTGCCCGCCCAGCTCATCACCCAGCTTCAGCGCGCGCTCCAGATTCACCGCAGCGCCCACGTCCCAAGCGCCCACATTGGTGATCGCCAGCGTCTCGGGCGCGGCTTCCACCACGTAGCGCGCGCCGCTTGGCGTCGCGGCTTTCTCCACCACGGTCAGGCACACGCCCTCGTGCGCGATCGAGGCGCCGATCTCGATGCCGTCCGCATCGTAGGGCGCGGCGATGGTGAGGCGCACCAAGCCATTGGTGCGCTCCACCGCCTCAACGCCGCCTTGGGCTGTGACAATGCCGGTAAACATGAAAGCCTTTAACGCGCCCGCTCGTAGCTTTCCCAAAGATCGGGGCCAAGCTCCCGAAGCGCAACCCGGCGCCAGCGCGGCGCTTGGCCCAGGGCGCCGTAAGGCAAATCGCCAATCGCCGGCCTGCCGGAAGCGCCCAGCGCCAGCGGCGCGCGGAACCATTCCAGCCGATCCACTAGGTCGCCTGCGATCAGTGAAGCAGCCAAGCGGCCCCCGCCTTCGGCCAGCACGCTTTTGCAGCCCATCGCGTCGAGGCGCGCCAGCACCGCCGCCACATCGATCCCATCGCCCAAAGCCGGCGCCTCCTCCACGCGTGCGCCCGCGCCTTCGAGGATGGCGCGCTGTGCCGGGCCGCTGCGTTCGCGCCCGAACACGAACAGCGGCGATTGATCCAGCCCTTCGTAGAGCTTGCCCTCGAACAGAATATCGAAGCGATTAGTGATCACCACGCGCGCGGGTTGCGGGTCCGTTGGCGGCTCGGTGCGCGCCAGCAGCGAGGGATTGTCGCGCCGCGCGGTTTCCGCGCCGATCATCACCGCATCATGGTCCGCGCGCATGCGATGCACTTGCGCGCGCGCCGCCTCGCCCGTGATCCAGCGGCTCTCGCCGGAGGCGGTCGCAATGCGCCCGTCAAGCGAAGTCGCGAGTTTCAAAGTGACATACGGGCGAGCCATGGCGGCTTTTGTAGCATTCCGCGAAGGCGCTGGCGCTACTTCTTCGGCCCCTTGCCAGCTTCTTCGATGAAGTCGGCGAAATCGCTGGCTTCGCGGAAGTCGCGGTACACCGACGCGTAGCGCACATAGGCCACCGGATCGAGGTGGTTGAGCGCCTCCATCACCATCTCGCCGATGGTTTCAGACGGCACTTCGCTTTCGCCCTGGCTCTCCAGCTTGCGCACAATGCCGGAGATCATCTGCTCGATCTGATCCTGCTCGATCGGGCGCTTGCGCAGCGCGATATTGAGCGAGCGCTGCAGCTTATCGCGATCAAACGGCACGCGCCGGCCCGAGCGCTTCAGCACCGTCAGCTCGCGCAATTGCACGCGCTCAAAAGTGGTGAAGCGCGAGCCGCATTTATCGCACTGACGCCGCCGCCGGATGGCCGCGCCATCTTCGGTGGGGCGGCTATCTTTAACCTGCGTATCTTCGTTCTGACAGAATGGGCAGCGCATGCGGCGTTTCCGATCCAACTGATTCGCTAGTGTCGCCCGCGATTGTGAACGAAGCCACCCGCTTCCCCGCCAAGCCCCGCACTTGATGCGGGGCGCGAGCGGGGATCCAGGGCCAAAGTCGCGCCTGTTGCTCTGGATCCCTGCTCTCGGCCCGGCCTTCTCCGGGCTCTCGGCAGGGAAGCGTGCGTTAGCTGTAGATCGGAAACCGCGCCGTGAGGGCTTCTACTTTCTTGGCCACTGCTTCTTCGACCGAGGAATTGTCGCCGTTGCTGCCCTGCAGCCCGTCCAGCACTTCGCAGATCAAATCCGCCACTTCGCGGAACTCGGCAACGCCGAACCCGCGCGTGGTGCAGGCGGGCGAACCCAGGCGGATGCCGCTCGTC
>DAOMPU010000436.1:0-2148 GCA_035444925.1 Terricaulis sp.
GCGCCGGCGCTTATCCGATCGGGCGCATGCCGGCGAGGGCGCCGGCGGTCCAAGACGGCCGCTGGCTGTGACTTTGATCACGCATGAAGCTCCGCTCAACGCAGCGGCGGCTGCAACGTGACGCTCAGGCGCGTTTCGCGCGCCGGCGCGCCCTCCTGGGGCATGTCTTCCTGCAGCACCAGCGTCGCCGGCGTGTCGGCGCTCACCACGAACACAAGTTGCGCGCGAAAGCGGATCATGCCGCCGATATTTTCGCCCACGGGCGTCTGCGCGATCGCGGCGGCTTCGGCCAACACGCGGCCGTCGCCATCCATCAGCAGGGTGGGGAATTGCTCCTCGAAGAACCAATCGGAAGGCGCCTCGCCGGAGACCACCAGCGGGCTGCGCGCGGCCATGCCCTCTTGCGGGGTTTCCAGCACCAGGGCGGCGGCGGAGGGCGCGGGCGGCGGCGGTTCGGGCGCGGGCGCGCCCTGGCCGCAGGCGGCCAGCAAAGCGAGCGCGGCGGCGGCTGAGGCGAGGCGACGTAAGGGCATGCAATCCTCCGGGGCACGGCGTGTTCGCAAGTGCGAAAAGCTGGTCTAAGCTTTTGCTGAATCGCGAGGATCTATGTCTGACCTTCTCTCCGCCCTCGGCGCAAGCGCCGAAGCCGCCGCCGCCTATGCCGAAGCCGCCCGCGCCGCCGTCAAGGCCCGCGTGGGGGGCGATCGCAGCGCGATCGACCGCGAGCAGCACATCGTCCACGGCCTCGCCTGGGTGGCCACTTACGCCGAGACGCTGCGCGAGGTGCGCGATTGGGCTGGGGCGCTGAGCGCTTCGGGCAAATTCGGCGAAACCGAGCAGCTGCTGGCGAAGCTTCTGGTCGGCGAATACATGGCCCAGCTCGCGGGCGGCCTGCCGATGACGCAGGTGGAGACGATCCGCCCGGCCGATTTTGGCGTGGCCGCGCCGGTCGCGCCGCTGGCCGCCACGCAAGAGGAAAAGACGCGCCTGGCGCTGCTGCTGCGCGAAGCGGCCGGGCGCGCCACCTTGGAGCAAACCGGGCTCGATGAAGATTTCGAACTGATCCGCGATCAGTTCCGCAAATTCGCCGACGCCGAGGTCGCGCCGTTCGCGCATGAATGGCATTTGAAGGATGAGCTGATCCCGCTGGAAATTCTCCAGCACATGGGCGAACTCGGCGTGTTCGGGCTCACCATCCCCGAAGAATTCGGCGGCTCGGGCCTCGGAAAGACGGCGATGTGCGTCGTCTCCGAGGAATTGTCGCGCGGCTATATCGGCGTCGGCTCGCTCGGCACGCGCTCGGAGATCGCGGCGGAGCTGATCCTCACCGGCGGCACGGACGCGCAAAAGGCTTACTGGCTGCCGAAAATCGCCAGCGCGGAAATCTTGCCAACCGCCGTGTTCACCGAGCCGAACACGGGCTCGGATCTCGGCTCGCTGCGCACGCGCGCGGTGAAACAGGGCGAGGATTACCTCGTCACCGGCAATAAAACCTGGATCACCCACGCCGCGCGTGCGGACGTGATGACGCTGCTTGTGCGCACCAACCCGGACACCAGCAATTTCGCCGGCCTCTCCATGCTGCTGGCGGAAAAGCCGCGCGGGGAGGGCGAAGACCCGTTCCCGGCGCAAGGCATGAGCGGGGGCGAGATCGAAGTCCTCGGCTATCGCGGCATGAAGGAATACGAGATCGGCTTTGACGGCTTCAAAGTGCCCGTCGCCAATCTGCTCGGCGGCGTTGAAGGCCAAGGCTTCAAGCAATTGATGGCGACGTTCGAGAGCGCCCGCATCCAAACCGCCGCACGCGCGGTGGGCGTGGCGCAATGCGCGCTGGAACTCGGCCTCAAATACGCGCTGGAGCGCAAGCAATTTGGCCAGGAGATTTTTGCGTTTCCGCGCGTGGCCAACAAGCTGGTGATGATGGCGGCCGAGATCATGGCCTCGCGCCAGATCGCCTATTTCGCCGCGCGCCGCAAAGACAGCGGCAAGCGCTGCGACCTGGAGGCGGGCATGGCGAAATTGCTCGCCGCGCGTGTGGCCTGGGCGGCGGCCGATAACGCGCTGCAAATCCACGGCGGCAACGGTTTTGCGCTGGAATACCCAATCAGCCGCGTGCTCTGCGATGCGCGCATTCTCAATATTTTCGAG
>DAOMPU010000437.1:0-2145 GCA_035444925.1 Terricaulis sp.
GATCGATCGGGCTATCCTTGTTTTCCGCGCCCTTCTTGGCTTTTGAGCCCTTATCAGAGGTGGCGGAGAATTGCCCTTTGGTGAGCCCATAGACGCCGTTGTTCTCGACGATGTAGGTCATGTTCACCCCGCGCCGCACCGCGTGCGCGAATTGGCCAAGGCCGATCGAGGCGCTATCGCCATCGCCGCTGACGCCGAGATAGATCAAATCCTTCGCCGCGATATTGGCGCCGGTGAGCACGGACGGCATGCGGCCATGCACGGCGTTGAAGCCGTGCGCCGGCGAGACGAAATAATCCGGCGTCTTCGACGAACAGCCGATGCCCGAGAATTTCGCCAGCCGATGCGGCGCGAGATCGATCTCAAAGCACGCCTGGATGATCGAGGCGCTGATGCTGTCATGCCCGCAGCCGGCGCAGAGCGTGGAGATGCGGCCCTCATAATCGCGCCGTGTGAAGCCGAGTGCGTTTTTTTCGAGCGACGGGTGATGCAGCTTGGGCTTGGCGATATAGGTCATTTCGCTTGCTCCGGCAGGGAAGCGGCCTGGCCGGCCTTCAGCTTCTCGGTGATGTCCTTGATGATGAAGCGCGCGGTGATCGGCGTGCCGTCATAATGCAGCACGGAAACCAGGCGCGCGGGATGCACGCCGCCTTCATTCACCAGCAGCGATTTCAACTGCGCGTCGCGGTTTTGCTCGACCACGAACACCTGCTCGTGCTCGCGGATGAAATCGAACACGCTATCGCAGAACGGAAACGCGCGGATGCGCAGCGCATCGAGATGAATGCCGCGCCCTTCCAGCGCGCAGAGCGCCTCTTCCATCGCCGGATCGGTGGAGCCGATATAGATGACGCCATCGGGCGTGCGGCGCGCCGCGTTCTTGCGGATCGGGGCGGGCACATGGGATTTCATCGTCTCCCATTTGCGCAGCAGGCGCTGCATGCCTTCGGTGTAATCCTCGCCGCGTTCGCTGTAGCGCGCGTCCTTATCGTGGCTGGAGCCGCGGGTGAAATAGGAGCCCTTGGTGGGGTGCGTGCCGGGGTAGGTGCGATAGGGCACGGCGTCGCCGTCAATATCGCGGTAGCGGCCGAACTCGACGCCCTGCTCCAGATGCTCGTACGTCAGCACTTTGCCGCGATTGAGTTTTCGCGTCGCGTCCCATTTGAAGGGCGGCGTCAGCCATTCCTGCATGCCGATGTCCAATTCCAGCATCACGAAAATCGTGGTCTGGAAAAAATCGGCGAGATCGAAGGCTTGCGCCGCGAATTCGAACGCTTCGGTGGGGTTGCCGGGGAAAAGCAGCGGGTGCTTGGTGTCGCCGTGGCTGGCGTAGGCGGCGGAGAGCAAATCCGATTGCTGCGTGCGCGTGGGCATGCCGGTGGACGGCCCGCCGCGCTGCACGTCGAAGATCACCGCGGGAATTTCGGCGTAGTACGAAAAGCCGATGAATTCCGTCATCAGCGAAACGCCGGGGCCGGAGGTGCAGGTGAACGCGCGCGAGCCTGCCCAGCCCGCGCCCATCACCATGCCGATCGAGGCGATTTCATCTTCGGCCTGCACGATGGCGAAGCGGTTTTTGCCGTCTTCGTCCTTGCGCAGCTTGGTGCAATATTTCTGGAAACTCTCGGCCAGCGAGGTGGACGGCGTGATCGGATACCAGGCGCAGAACGTGGCCCCGCCATAGACGGCGCCGAGCGCGGCCGCATCATTGCCTTCCGCGAAAATGCGATCGCCGACCTTATCGGACTTGCGCAGCTTGAGGCCGATCGGGGGAATGTTCTTCTCCGCGTAAGCGCGGCCAAGCTCGAACGCTTTGAAGTTCGGCGCGATCAGCTTGTCCTTGCCTTTGAACTCATCGCCGAGCAGCCGCTTGACCAGATCAGGCTCGATGCCCAGCAGCTGCGCCATGACGCCCACATAAGCGATGTTCTTGAACAGCTGGCGCTGGCGCGGATCTTCGAACTCGGCGGCGATCAGCTCCGTCAGCGGCGCGCCGATCAGGGTGATGTCATCGCGGAAGCGCGAGGCGGGCAAGGGCTTGGAATTATCGTAGAGCAGATAGCCGCCCGGCTCGATGCTTTTCACATCGCCGTCCCAGGTCTGCGGGTTCATCGCCACCATGAGATCGACGCCGCCGCGCCGGCC
>DAOMPU010000438.1:0-2140 GCA_035444925.1 Terricaulis sp.
GTGGCGTTTCGTCCGGCATCTACGCCTCGCTCAACGCCGGCACAGGCTCGAACGACGATCCCCAGGCCGTAACCGAAAACCGCGCCCGCATCGCCGCCGCGTTCGGCGCGGAAAATCTCATCGGCGTGCATCAAGTGCATTCGCCCGACGCCGTGTTCGTCTCCGCGCCTTGGCCGGGCGCGCGCCCGCACGCGGATGCGCTGGTCACCGCCACGCCGGGGCTTGTCATCTCCGTGCTCACCGCCGATTGCGCGCCGGTGCTGTTCGCCGACGCTGAAGCGGGCGTGATCGGCGCCGCGCATGCGGGCTGGAAGGGCGCCATTGGCGGCGTGCTCGAAGCCACTTTTGCGCTGATGCGCCAGCACGGCGCGCGCAACATTCAGGCCGCGATCGGCCCCACCATCGCCCAGGCCTCGTACGAAGTCGGCCCCGAGTTCGAAGCGAAATTCATCGCCGCCGATTCGGCCTATGCCGCGTTTTTCGCCCCAGGCGCGAGCGGCAAGGCGCATTTCGATCTGCCCGCTTTCTGTGCAGCACGCTTGGCCGCGCTTGGCGTCCAAGCCGAAATCATCCCGCACGACACCTACACAGCGCCGCGGCTTTGGCACTCAGCCCGCCGCGCCGGCCATCAGGGCGATGGCGATTACGGGCGCAATTGCGCGGCGATCGTCCTCTAAGTCACACTCGCGCGAGCCCGTCACAAAAGCGCAGCGAATCGCTTTGCCGCGCGCGAGTCGCGCGCTAGACCCTCGCTGACTTCGGATCGCGACGGGGCCCCGCATCCATGAAACTGATCGCTGCAAACTCCAACGTGACGCTCGCCAAGGCGATCGCCGATCATTTGGACACCCCGCTCGCCAAGGCCGAGTTCAAGCGCTTCAAGGACAACGAAATCTTCGTCGAGATTCAGGAGAACGTGCGCGGCGAGGATGTTTTCCTCATTCAATCGACCTCCTACCCCGCCAACGATCATCTGATGGAATTGCTGATCGGCATCGATGCGCTGCGCCGCGCCAGCGCGCGCCGCATCACGGCGGTCGTCCCCTATTACGGCTATGGCCGCCAGGACCGCAAAGTCGGCGGGCGCACGCCGATCTCGGCCAAGCTGGTTGCGAACCTCATCACCACCGCCGGCGCCAACCGGGTGCTGACGCTGGAGCTGCACGCCGGCCAGATCCAAGGCTTCTTCGACATCCCGACCGACAATTTGTTCTCAACCCCCGTGCTCGAGCACGACATTCGCGAGCATTACAAGGATGTCTCCAAGCTGATGATCGTTTCGCCGGACGTGGGTGGGGTGGTGCGCGCGCGCGCCTTGGCCAACCGGCTCGGCGCCGATCTCGCCATCGTCGATAAGCGGCGCGAAAAAGCCGGCGTTTCCGAAGTGATGCACATCATCGGCGACGTCGAAGGGCGCCAATGCATCCTGATCGATGATATCGTCGATAGCGGCGGCACGCTCTGCAACGCCGCCGAGGCGCTGCTGGATGAAAAAGCCGCCTCCGTCGCCGCCTACATCACGCACGGCGTGCTTTCCAACGGCGCGGTCAAGCGCGTGCACGAATCCAAGCTGAAAGAGCTGGTCGTCTCCAACTCGATCGATCCCGCCGCGCGCCCGATGCAGAGCGATAAAATCCGCACCATCTCCGTCGCCGCCCTGATGGGCGACGCCATCTGGCGGATCGCGAACGAACAGAGCGTGTCGAGCCTCTTCGAATAGGCGGATAGCGCCGCGCTCTATCCTACAACAAGCACCCCTCAGAGGGCGGGGTGAAGCTCCACAGCTTCAGAAGCAAGCGCACACGATTTTCCACGCCAAATAAGCATTCTGGACCGCCGGCGCCCTCGCCGGCATGCGCCGGAGCCGGCCGGCGGGGGCGCCGGCGGTCCAGAATCTATCCGACCGTATTCAGCCCATGCGATCATGCTCTCGTTCTGATGCGGGAGATTGTCGTGCACACCAACTCAACGATCATCGGAACGCGGTTTGAGCGTGATGCGATCAAGACTGGCGACAGAGGCGATCGTTGCTCCGGTGAGAAACAGGGAAGCCGGAGAACCTTGCGGGCGATGGTGCGCCGCAAAGCACGCGAGCCGGGAACGCATGCAAGGCGCTAAGCGCGCCTGGAACCCCAGCGTC
>DAOMPU010000439.1:0-2134 GCA_035444925.1 Terricaulis sp.
GCATCATATCGAGCAGCGGATAGTCGCGCGCGATCAGCAGCGCTTGCTGGCGATAAGACGGGAAACACATGTCATCGCGGTTCAGCGCCATGGCTTGCGCCACCGGCACGGCTTCTTCGCCGAAGCTTTGCATATAGAAGCTGGTTTTGCCCTGGCGCTGGGCGCGGTGCATGCGATCATCGAACGCGCGCGTCAGCAGCATGTATTTAAGGCCGCGGCGCAGCGTCTCCGCATCAAGATGCGGGGACCATTGGCCCAGCGCGTTGCCCTCCATATCGAGCACGCGGATCAGGCCATAGGCGAACTCGCGCAGCTCCACGGAACTTGCGTCAATATCGGGGCGCGGCGTGTCGCCGGGTTCGGGAAAGCTCCAACCGCTGAAATCGGGCTTATCGCCCGGGCGCGCGTTCGGCGCGGGGATGTGCAACTCCAGCGCGTTGGCTTTGCGGCGGCTCATGCGCGCTCCTTCTTCGCTTGCGCGATCTTCTCGCGCACCATGGAATCGGCGATCAGATGCGGGGGCTTACCTTCGGCTTTCGCCGTTTCAACCACGCGCAGCACGCGCGCCGCGATGGCGCGCACGCGCGCATCGACGGCCGCTTCCGTTTCGCCGAGATATTCAGCCGAGACGCTGATGATGCCGCCGGCATTGACGACGTAATCAGGGGCGTAGGTGACGCCGCGCGCAAGCAGGCGCGCGCCGTCTTGCTCGGTTTCGAGCTGATTGTTCGCCGCGCCGCAAATGATGGGCGCGCCAAGTTCGGGAATGGTGCGCGCATTCAGCCCCGCGCCGAGCGCGCACGGCGAAAACACATCAGCCGCGACCGTATGGATACGGTCAGCGTCGATCACCTGGGCGCCAAGGGCGGCGGCGCGCTCAAGATTCTTCGCGTTCACATCGGCGACGATGAGCTTGGCGCCCTCGTCAGCCAAGAGCTTGCAAAGGCCAAAGCCCACCGCGCCCACGCCCTGCACAGCAATCGTGCGCCCCTGCACCGCGCCGCCCAGCAAAGCTTTCACCGAAAGGTGCGTGCCGAGCGAGGTCCACGGCGAAGGATCGCCGCCGGCCTGGCCGCCCTCTTTCGGGATGCCCGCCACATACGTGGTGCGCGAGGCGATCGCGCGCATGTCGGCCACGCTGGCGCCGACATCCTCGGCGGTGATGTAGCGCCCGCCAAGGGCTTCCACCTGCTCGCCGAACTTCTGGAAGCAGGCCGCGCGATCGGCGCCCATTTTATAAAGCACCGCCTTGCCCCCGCCGAGCGGCAGATCGGCCATGGCGTTTTTGTACGTCATGCCGCGCGCGAGGCGCAGCGTGTCGGTGAGCGCATCTTCCGCGCCGTTCGGATACGTCCAAATGCGGCAACCGCCCGCGGCCGGGCCGAGGGCGGTGGAATGGATCGCGACAATGCCGGCAAAGCCGAGCGCTTCGTCGCCTACGGCGACGACATCCTCATGGCCGTCGAAAGAAGGGTGGGTTTTCCAGTTCAAAGTCACGGGATCGCCTCGTTAAGCAGCAGCGCGCGCGCATAGCGCATCGGCGGGGAGCCGAAAGAGAGCAAGCGGTCATGATAGCGCTTGAGATTGAAGTCAGCTTGCGCCTGCGCCGCCGCGCGGGTTTCCAGATGCTCCTGGTAGCCGACGAAATAGGTCGAGAGCTGGGTGAAGGAAAGCTGCGCGCGCCGCCACTTGCCGGCCGCTTCGCGCTCCTCCTGGAAGGCGGTGTGCACCAAGAGATGCATCATCTCTTCTTCGCTCATGCCATCCACATGGATGGCCTGATCGATGATCGAATTGGTGATGGTGCGCAGCAGCACTTTGAGCTGGCTGAGATGATAGAGGTGATCGCCGCGGCGGAAGCCTTCCTGGATCATCACCTCTTCGGCGTACACCGCCCAGCCTTCCACGAACGAGCCGGACGAAAGCACCGCCCGCAGCGTCGAGGGATACGCATTCGCGTGCCAGAGCTGAACGTAATGGCCGGGCGAGCTTTCGTGCACGGCGATATCGACGATCATGCGGTTGTTGTATTCGCGCAGGAAGCTCACCGCTTGCTCTTCGCTCCACCCATCCGGGATCGGCGAGACGGCGTAGAAGCTGCCCAGCTCGCGCTCCAGCGGCCCCGGCGCATCGA
>DAOMPU010000440.1:0-2134 GCA_035444925.1 Terricaulis sp.
TGGTAACAGAAGCGCGGAATCTCGGCGCCGGCGGCTTCGCACGCCTGCAGCAAAGTGAACTCGGGAGGAACGTCGACTTCAACGCCGTCGACGAGAATTTTCGCCATGATCGCAACCGCTTTCGCGCCACGCGCATGGACGATTTATTGCGTCGCCGCAAGTGGGCCAAAAGCTCGCGCCAGCCCTTGTTTTTGCGAGAGATTCGCAAATTTAACGATACCGCAAGCCGGCGCCGCACGGCACGACACGGTAGCAACGTAACACACGGAACTTACTGCGTTTTTTCTGGAACGCATAGCGGCGGCTCACGTTGTTTCGGCAAGGCGGGACAAAGGAGAAATTCCTCATGCCGAACAATCAGCCGAACCAGCCGCGCGAACAGCAGCGTCAGGCCCAGCCGGAGCGTTCGCAGCCGGGCGGGAATCGCCCCGAGCGCGAGCAGGAACGGATCGATAAACAGCGCGAGCGCGATCAAGAGCGCCCGAAGCAGCCGAACTAAAACAACGGCGAAATATCGAACGACCGGATGGGGAGGCGAAAGCCGCCCCGTTTCCGTTTCAGACCTTGGTCAGCGCGCCCGCGCCGACGACCGTGATCCACTCGCGCACCCGCCAGGCCGTGACGACGCCGTTTTTCACGTACGGATCGGAGCGCGCGAAATCTTCGGCCGCCTGCTGCGTCTCGCCCTTGAACAAGAGCAAGCCAAATGGCGGCTCATCGCTCGGCACGGCGCCGCCGAGTTCTAGTTCGCCGCGCGCCGTCGCCTCGTTCGCCAACGCGATATGCGCCGGCCGATGCGCGGCGCGCTTTTCCAGATAATCGGGGGCGTACGTGTAGATCAGCAGGAAGTGCTTCATTCCGCCGCCACCATCTTCACTTGGTGCACGCCCTTGGCCGCGCGGTAGCGGTCAATCCGCTGTTCGATCTCGCCGCGGAAGTGGCGGATCAAGCCTTGGATCGGCCACGCCGCCGCATCGCCCAGCGCGCAGATCGTGTGGCCTTCCACCTGCCCCGCAACATCGAGCAGCAAATCGATCTCGCTGTGATCGGCTTCGCCCTTCGCCATGCGCTCCAGCACGCGCCACATCCAGCCGGTGCCTTCGCGGCACGGCGTGCACTGCCCGCAGCTTTCGTGCTTGTAGAAATACGCGATGCGCGCGATGGCGCGGATCAGATCGGTGCTCTGATCCATCACGATCACCGCCGCCGTGCCGAGGCCGGATTTCAGCGCGACGAGCGAGTCGAAATCCATCAGCACGGTTTCAGCTTCATGCGCCGGGATCATGCGCACGGATGATCCGCCCGGGATCACCGCTTTCAGATTGCCCCAGCCGCCGCGCACGCCGCCGCAATGCTCTTCGAGCAGCGTTTTGAGCGGAATGCTCATCGCTTCTTCGATATTGCACGGCTTGTTCACGTGGCCAGAAACGCAGAACACTTTGGTGCCGGTGTTGTTGGCGCGCCCGATCGAGGAAAACCATTTCGCGCCGCGGCGTAGAATCGTCGGCGCAACGGCGATGCTCTCGACGTTGTTTACGGTCGTCGGGCAGCCATAGAGGCCCACGTTCGCCGGGAACGGCGGCTTCAGGCGCGGCTGGCCCTTCTTGCCTTCAAGGCTTTCCAGCAGCGCGGTTTCTTCACCACAAATGTACGCGCCCGCGCCGTGGTGGATATAGACGTCGAAATCCCAACCGTGGACGTTGTTCTTGCCGATCAGCTTGGCTTCGTAAGCCTCCTTGACCGCAAGCTCCATCGCTTCGCGCTCGGCCACGTATTCGCCGCGCAGATAGATGTAGGCCGCATGCGCCTGCATCGCGAAGCTCGCCACCAGGCAGCCTTCGATCAGCAGATGCGGATCGTGGCGCATGATGTCGCGATCCTTGCAGGTGCCCGGCTCGGATTCATCGGCGTTGACGACGAGATAGTGCGGGCGATCCTTCACTTCCTTCGGCATGAAGGACCATTTCAAGCCGGTGGGGAAGCCCGCGCCGCCGCGCCCGCGCAGGCCCGAATCCTTCATCTGCTGAATGATCCAGTCACGCCCCGCGTCGAGCATGTCCTTCGTGCCGTTCCACGCGCCGCGCTTCTTCGCGCTTTCGAGGTCCGCCCCGCGCGTGCCGTAGAGATTGAGAAA
>DAOMPU010000441.1:0-2129 GCA_035444925.1 Terricaulis sp.
CGGCCGAGCCTTGGCGCGAAGCGCGGGCGATCGCATCGAGATCGGCCGTGCTCAGCACCTCTTCCACGTCCACGCCCGCTTCGGTGACGAGATCTACCGCATCGGCCTGCAGCATCGCGTCGGGCGATTGCGGCTTGCGCGCGCCGAAATCCACCAGATCGAAAGCTTCTTCGTAGCGTTCGTTGGCGGCTTGCGGCAGCGTTTCCTCGCGCGGCGCCTGCGGCATGAAATTGCCCCAGCCGCCGAAGCCCTTGAATAGCTTTTTCGGCTGCTCTTGCGCTTCCGCGCGGGTTTCCACGCGCGTTTCGGCGCGGCGCCCGCGCGCCACAGCGGCGCTGGCCGCGGCGGTGTGCGCGCTGCGCGCTTCCACCACGGGGCGGGCTGCGACGCGTTCTTCCACTACGTGCTCTTCACGCTTGGTTTGCAGCGGCGCCTTCTTGGCGCCGGCGGCCGCGGCGAGCGCGGTCAGGCGCTTTTCCAGCGACACGGCGTGGCGATCGGCGGCGGCCTGGCTTTCTTCGGAAGCCACGCGCGCGGCGCTGGCCGCTTGCTGCAGCTTCGAGAGCGTTTCAGCGGCCGCTTCCTGCATCTGCGCGGTTTCCGCGCGGATCAGTTGCGCGGCGCGCTTGGCTTCGAACACGGCGCTGCGCGTGGTTTCACGCACCGCGCTCGCGGTTTCGTTCGCGGCCAGCACGGCCGCTTCGCTCGATTTGCGCGCAGAGTCGGTCAGGCTGGTGGCTTCCGCCAGCGTGTCCAGCATGCCGGTCATCGCGCCGTTGAGCGAGGCGGTGGCGGCGCTGGCGATGTCGGCGGCTTGCTGAATTTCTGCGGTGCGCTCGCCCAGCACGTTGGCCGAAGCATGGAACGCGCCCATGTGGCTTTCCAGCGCGTCTTCCGCCGCGTCGATCTCGGTGCGCACCAGCTTGGAGGCTTCGCGCATCAGGCGCACTTGGCGGCCCACCGAATGCGCAAGCGCTTCGGTTTGCCCCTTCATGTCGCCGTTGAGCTCGACCAGCGCGTCATGCTCCTGGCGCAGCGACTGGTTCATCAATTCGGTGTTCTCGCGCGAGGCGGCCACCGCGTTGTCAAACAAAGCGGCGTTGCGTTGCGCTGCGGTTTCCAGTTCCGCAAGGCGGCCCATCGCAGCGGAGACGGCGTCGTTCAACGCTTCGATCTCGCCCTTCACCGCGCTGGTGATGCGCTGGACGCTGGCGTCCGCTTCCATCGGGAAGGCGGCGCCCTGATTGGCGATCTGCGCGGCGATGCGGCGCGCCTTCAGCGCTTCGCCGGCCGCCGAAGAAGCGAGCCAGAACAAAAGCGCCGGGCCAACCGCGAGCGCGATCAGGCCCGCTTGCATCGCCGGGTCCATGGTCAGCACGCCATCGACGCCGAAATACGAAATCGGCCCGCCAATGGCGCCGCCGATCCACACCAGCGCCATCACGCCGCCCATGAAGGCCGCCCACGAAAAGCCGCCACGCACGTCGCGCGGCGCTTCGGGCTCGATCGTGGTCGCCGGTTCTTCCACCGGCTGGTTAAGGCTCAATTCTTCGATCGGATCGTCGTTCACCGCTTCCGGCGCATCGCCGAACAGCTCGAACGGATCGCGTTCGTCCTTGTCGTCATCATCGAAATACATAGCGCAAACTCCCGGCCGCCGCGGGGGAGAGGCGGCGTTAACCGGGCGGCTGCAACGCCTATGCCAATGGCGCGAGTGGCTTTCCCGCGTAGGGCGTGCGCCAGTTTGGCGCAAAACGCTCATGCACAGAGCTGTTTTGGGGAGTTAAGCAATTAAGGGAATAGGTGAGTAGGGGCTTAGGGGAATAGGCGCGCCTACTCCCTTACTGCCCTACTCCCTTATTCCCCTAGTTAGGCCACGCGCCCGCGATTGAGCATGATCTCTCTTGGCGGCTGGGTTTCTTCCAAGAGGCTTTCCTTGATCGCGCGCGGCGCGCCGAACAGGTGCCCCTGGCCATAGGGCGCGTCGAGATCGAGCGCTTCGAGCACCGCTTCTTCGCTCTCGATCCGTTCGGCGATGAGATCGATGCCGTAGCGCTGGAACACCGCCGCGATGTCCGCCGCCGCGATCTCGCGCGTGATGGCCGAGCGCGGGCGCAAGCCCTGGCGCA
>DAOMPU010000442.1:0-2119 GCA_035444925.1 Terricaulis sp.
AGGGGCGCCTGCGTGAGCGCGAGATGACCATGCTGTCGGATCGCTACCTGCGCAATCTGCGGCGCGAAGCCACGATCATCACCCGTCAGTAGCGCGCGGCGATGAAGCCGCTCGCCGTTTCCATGGGCGATCCCGCGGGGACGGGCCTGGAATTGCTGGCGCGCGTGTGGGCCGCCCGCGAGGGCGCGCCGGACTTCTTCCTGGTCGGAGATTCCGATGCGTTTGTGCGCGCCTGCGCGCGCCTAGGGCTCGCCGCGCCGAAGCTGAACATCGCAAACACAGCCGACGCGCTGACCTTCAGCCCCGATGCGCTGAGCGTTTTGGAAACGCCGCTGGCGATGGAGGAAACGCCGGGCGCGCCCGATCCCGTCAACGCCAGCGCCGTGATCGCCGCAATCGAGCGCGGGGTGAACGCCGTGCGCGAAGGCGCGGCCAGCGCCCTCGTCACGCTGCCGATCGCCAAATCCGTGCTGCACGATGCTTCCTTCGCTTTCCCCGGCCACACCGAGTTCATCGCCCATCTCACCGAGGGTGATGCATGGAGCGCGGCGCGCGGGCCGGTGATGATGCTGGCCGGCGCTTCGCTGAAGGTGGCGCTGGCGAGCATTCACCTGCCGCTCGCCGATGTGCCGGGCGCGCTCACGCGCGAACGTATCGTCCACGTGGCGCGCGTGACGGGCGAGGCGCTGAAGCGCGATTTTGGCGTAGCCGCCCCGCGCATCGCGCTCTGCGGCCTCAACCCGCACGCGGGCGAGCATGGCCACATCGGGCGCGAAGAAATCGAGATCATCAATCCAGCCGCCGCGCTGCTGCGCGCCGAAGGCTGGAACATCAGCGACGCGCGCTCCGCCGATGCGCTGTTCCACGCTGAAGCCCGCGCCGGCTATGATGCGGTGATTGCGCTCTATCACGATCAGGGCCTCATCCCGATCAAAACGCTGCATTTCTGGGACGGCGTGAACATCACGCTCGGCCTGCCGATCATCCGAACCTCGCCCGATCACGGAACGGGTTTCGACATCGCCGGACAGGGCGTGGCCCGCGCCGACAGCCTGCGCGCGGCGCTGACGACGGCCGCGGAGATGGCCGCCCGCCGCGCATGAACGCCGACGATCTGCCCACGCTGCGCGAGGAACTGGAGGCGCATGGGCTCTGGGCCAATAAGGCGCTCGGCCAGCACTTCCTGCTCGATCTCAACATCACAAGCCGCATCGCCCGCACGGCCGGCGACATTGCCGGCAAGCCGGTGATCGAGATCGGCCCCGGCCCCGGCGGGCTCACGCGCGCGCTGCTGGAAGCGGGCGCCGATCCGCTGATCGTGATTGAAAAGGACGCGCGCTTTCTGCCGCTGCTGGAACCGCTTGTGGCATGGAGCAACGGGCGCCTGCGCATCGAACACGCCGACGCGCTAGCGGTGGATGAAGCGGCGCTCACCGGCGGCGCGCGCGCGGCGATCGTTTCCAACCTGCCCTACAATGTCGGCACGCCGCTCCTGGTGAAGTGGCTGAAAGCCCCCGCCTGGCGCGGCGATATGGTGCTGATGTTTCAGAAAGAGGTGGCGCAGCGCATCGTCGCCAAGCCGGGCGGCGACGCCTACGGGCGCCTCGCCGTGCTGGCGCAGGCGCGCTGCGAGTGCCGGCTTGAGTTCACCGTGCCGGCGCGCGCGTTCACGCCGCCGCCGAAAATCGCTTCCGCGATCGTGCGCCTGACCGATCACGCCAATCCCTACCCGCACCTCGATGCGTTGGAGCGCGTCACCGCCGCCGCGTTCGGGCAACGCCGCAAAATGCTGCGCGCGGCGCTGCGCGCACTAACGCCGAACGCCGAAGCTTTGCTCGAAGCGGCGAAAATCACGCCCACCGCGCGCGCGGAGGAGATCGATCAGGCCGGCTTTCGCCGGCTGGCCGACGCCTGGCGCGCGCTATCGGCCTGAGCCAACCGTTTCAGCATCACGCGCTGATGATCCTGGCCGCCGAAGAACACCGCAAGCACCTGCCGCCTCAAATCCCCTGCTTCAGCCGCTCGACGTGCAGTTTCAGCCAGAGCTGACGGCTGCGCTTCAGGCGTTCGGCGGCGAGGATTTGCTTCACTTGCGCCAGCGTCTGCTCCAGCAGCGTGT
>DAOMPU010000443.1:0-2110 GCA_035444925.1 Terricaulis sp.
GCGCGCCGCGGCGCGCCCAGAGCGCGTCGGAATCGCCGCGATCTAGGAATTCATCGGCCGCTTCGCGCAACGCCGCATAGGCGGCGTTGAACATGGAGGTGGCGGCCGAGAGCCGTTTGACGCCGAGCGCTTTGAGCCCCGCCGCATCCGCCTGGCCGGGAACGGCCATCACATTGAGCGGCAGGCCCGCGCCCTGCACGATCGCGGCGATATCGCCCGCCGCCGCGGCGGGCGTGAACAGCCCGCTCGCCCCCGCTTCGCGCAAGCCCTTGGCGCGGCGCAGCGTTTCTTCCAGGACGGCCTCCGGCGGCGCCAACTTCTTCAGATACACATCCGTGCGCGCATTGATGAACAGATCAACGCCCGCCCGCACGCCCGCTTCGCGCGCGGCTTCCACCTTGCGCAGATGCAACTCGTGCGGGGTTTTGCCGTCTTCCAGATTGATACCGACCGCGCCGGCATGGATGAAGGCGGTGATGTTTTCGCGCACTTCGGCCGGATCGTCGCTATAGCCGCCTTCGGCGTCGGCGGTGATCGGCGCGGACACCACGCGCGCGATCTGCTCGATCGCAATAATCAGCTTGGCCGGCGGAAAATGATGCCCGTCCGCATAGCCATGCGCCCAGGCCACAGCAGCGCTAGAAGTGGCGATGGCCTTGGCGCCCGCTTCCTGAGTGATGCGCGCGGAGGCGGCGTCCCAGGCGTTTGGCAGGATCAGGAAGTCTTGGTGAAGCGCGTGGAACGGCGCTGCGTCTTGCGGGCGGGCGGGCATGGGCGTCTCCTCTTTAGACGAGGCATGTAAGGACGCGCGCCGCTTTCCGCTCGCCGCTTTCGGACGCTTTCGTCGAATTTAAGCGCTCAGTGGCCCTCGGCGCCTTCGGCCAGCACGAAGCGGCGGTCGCAATAGAGACATTCGACGAAATGCTCTTCGCCCATTTCGTACCACACCAAAGGGTGCCCCAGCGCGCCGCCGCCGCCATCGCACTTCACCTTGTGGGTCGTCACTACAATGATCTCCGGCGCGGGCAGCGCCTCGGGATCGCCGGGGGTCATCTGGTCGGTCGCGGGATTGTGCGGCAGTTTCGACAAGGTTCTCACTCGGTTACGGTTGAAGCCTCGCGGCTGCGCCCGTACCTAGAGCGCATCGCTGCGCCGCGCAATGCGGCCTCCCGTCTAAGGCTTCCCATGCTCGCTCCCGCCAGCCCGCCCGCTTTCGCCATCGAAGCGCGGGGGCTCGATAAAACCTATGGCGGCCAGGGCAAGGCCGAGCCGGTGCACGCCCTGAAGGGAATCGACCTCGCGATCCCGCGCGGCTCGTTCTTTGGCCTATTGGGGCCGAACGGGGCTGGCAAATCCACTTTCATCAACATCCTCGGCGGGCTGGTGATCAAATCCGGCGGCAGCGCCGCGATCTGGGGCCGCGACATTAACGCGGATGCGCGCAACGCGCGCGGCGCCATCGGCATCGTGCCGCAAGAGATCAATATCGATCCGTTCTTCACGCCCGGCGAAGCGCTGGAAATCCAGGCCGGCTATTACGGCGTGCCCAAGGCCGAGCGGCGCACCGAGGAAATCCTCCGCGCCGTGGGCCTATGGGATAAACGCGACGCCTATGCGCGCACGCTTTCGGGCGGCATGAAGCGGCGCCTCTTGGTGGCCAAGGCGATGGTGCACTCCCCGCCCGTGCTGGTGCTGGACGAACCGACCGCGGGCGTGGACGTGGAGCTGCGCAAGCAGCTTTGGGATTATGTGCGCGCCCTGCACGCAAGCGGCGTCACCATCGTGCTGACGACGCACTATCTCGAGGAAGCGCAGGAGCTGTGCGACACCATCGCCATCATCAACCACGGCCAAGTGATCGCCTGCGAGCCGACGCCGCAATTGATCGGCCGCCTGGACCGCAAGACCCTGGTGGTGACGCCGCAAGCGCCGATCGCCCCGCCGATCAAGGGCTTTGAAGACATCTCTTTCGCCATGCGCCCCACCGGCGCCTTCTCCCTCACCTATCGCACCAGCGAACATTCGGTGGAGGAGCTGCTCGACCGCGTGCGCGCGGCGGGCGTGGCGATCAAGGATTTGTCGATCGAGGAAGCCGATCTCGAAGACGTGT
>DAOMPU010000444.1:0-2104 GCA_035444925.1 Terricaulis sp.
CCCGCCCCCTCATCCGGCGCTGCGCGCCACCTTCTCCCCCTCGCGGGGGAGAAGGGAATGTCAGAGGTCGGCGAAAAGCAGACCCACGTCCTAAGCCCGCGTCAGCGCCCATCTGATCCGGTTCGGCGGCGCAAGCCCATGCCCCATCGGATCAGCTTCGCCGGAGAGCACGATCTGCAAGCTCTCGCGCGGCGCGGGGCCGCCCCAATAGATCGAGGGATCGATCGTGATTTCCGGCGCATCGGTGCGCAGGCGCCAGCGTTGGCCGCCTGGCGTTTCCAGCAGCGCCATTTGCTGATCCACCAGCCGCGCGCGCACGGCGGGGTGCAGGTGGAAGCGCGCGGTGTAGGGGATGGGCGCTTTCGGCGCCGGCGTTTTCAGCTTCATCGGCCGGATCATTTCATCGATGCCGCGCACGTTTGAGCCCGCGTGATCGATGAAGAGATAGCGCCGATGCAAGAGGCCGAATTTCTCTTTGTAGCCGTCATGGCGCCCTTGCACCGTGACGCCGCTTTCGTCCGAAGCGCGGCGCACGTCATCGAGGCTGGGGCCAACGAAGCGCGCAGGGCCTTTGAAGCGCCGCGGATCTTCCAGCATGGAAGAAAGCGCATCGGAAAGCGCGAGCGTGGAATGGCCGTTGGTGGCGCGCGCGGCCACGCGCGCCGCCGGCTCCAATTCGCGCGCGGCGCCCACATTGACGATCAGCCGCTCGGTTTCGCTGGAAAGCTCAAACGCCAGCGCGCTCGCGTGCGCGCGCTCGGAATAGGCCAGCGGGGGCGCCCCGCCCACATCCATCAGCACACGCAGCGGGCCGGCTTCGAGCCGCTGGTATGCACTGTGCTGCGCGAATTGAAAGAAGCGCTCGCCGCCCGCCACGCGCGCCAGCGCCGCTGCGATCGAAGCCGCCGAGCCTTCCGAGCCCCCATGAAAGCAGCCAAGCCCGCCATCGCCGAGGCGCAGCATGCGCAGCATGTTGGCCAGCTTTGGCAGCGTCTCATCGAAGATCGGCGGCGGATCGGCCAGCAATTCGCGCGCGAGCAGCAGATCGTAGAAGGCTTCCGCCGTCGCCTCCGGCGCGCGCGAATAATGGCCGCCATCGAGGAAGAATTGCTTGGCGCACGCTTCGATCAGCATCTCTTCGCCTTGCTCGGCCAGGCGCTCGGCTTCGGGAAAACCGGCGGCAGCGGCGAGCACGAGCGCGGCGCCCGCTTTGATCGAGCCCAAATGCCGCTCGCTCAATTCGCTTTGCGCCGCCATCAGCAAACGCGCTTGGCGGGCGGCGGCGCGCAACAAATCGGCGCGTTTTTGCGGATCGCCTTGCTCGAACGCGGGCCTGCCCCAGCAGAGCCAGGCGTAAAGCCGCTCGGCGCTGAGCTCTGGATCCCAGGCGAGATCATCCCATTCGCCGAAATCGCTGACCCATGCATCGATCAGCTCGGCGATGCGCGCATGCGCGGAGGGGCCGACCGCGGCGAGATCAATCAGCCAGCAAAACGCGTGCAGGCGCGCGGTGAAATGCCTGGACGGGTGCTTGGCGCGCCAGGGGATCGCGTGCTCGCCTGCGATGCGCTCGGCGGCGATGCGCCAATGGCCGCGGCCGATTTCGCGCCCGCGCTCCGCATCGCCCACGCGCGGATCGGCGCCGTAGCGGGCGATCCGATCGGGCGTCGCGTCGCCTAAGCGCATGCGATGAAACGGGTTCGCGCGCCACGGCTCGCTCACCGTGCCGGGCCTTGGCGGCCGGCGGGGGGAGGCGGCCGCTGTCATCTCAGTGCGGGCTTCTTAATCGGGCGATGTTGTCGGCATAGGCGCTCGCGTCGCCGCCATAGACGGCTGTGCCGGCCACCAGAGCGGTCGCGCCCGCCGCGATCACGCGCGGCGCGGTTTTCGCGTTCACGCCGCCATCCACTTCGAGGATGATGTCACGCCCCGTCGCGTCGATTTTCTTGCGCAGCTTTTCGACCTTCGGCAGCGCGCTTTCGATGAAGCTCTGCCCGCCGAAGCCAGGATTGACGCTCATCACCAAAATCAGATCGACGAGATCGAGGATCGGATCGACCACTTCCGCCGGCGTGCCGGGATTAAGCGAACCGCCCGCCTTGGC
>DAOMPU010000445.1:0-2103 GCA_035444925.1 Terricaulis sp.
ATGAGCGCTTGCTTGCGCTCTGCGGTAATCGACATCGGGCTCCTCTATTCGTCTGAGATGTGAAACACGCGCGTCGGCTGAAATTGGCCGGCGCGCACGTCGCCCAACGCCACCGCCTTGCCCTGAAACAGAGCAACCGCCGCGCGGGAGGCATCCTGCCCGGCGATGGTGCGGGGTTTAAAGTTCGGCCTAAGGCCCTCCACCACGTGGGGAAGGAGCACAATCGGCCGCCCTTGTTTGAGCTTGAACGCGTCCTCCCCGTTTATGGCCAGCGCCGGGATGTCGGCCAGCGCGGTCTCCACGGGGTTCAGGCGTTCTGACGCGGCGCCCTTATGGCGCAAATCCTCGAGCGCGTCGAGGGTTACAGCGTTTTCTTCGGTAAACGGCCCCACCGCCGTGCGGCGCAGCCGCCAGACATGGCCTTCCGCGCCAAGTTTTGCCGCCAGATCGCGAACCAGCGCCCGAATGTAGAAGCCTTTGCCCGAACGGACACGGAAATGCGCCAGGTCATCCCCCTCGGTTCCGGCCAGTTCGGCCTCGTAAACCACGACAATGCGCGGCTCCAGCTCCACTGTCTCGCCCGAGCGGGCCAGATCGTAGGCGCGCTCACCCTCGACTTTGACGGCCGAGTATTGCGGCGGGATTTGCGCGATCTCGCCGATAAAGCCGGCGAGCGCGGCGCGGATCGCGTCCGGCGCGGGGCGCACGGCGCTTTCGGCGGTGACCTTGCCTTCGCGGTCCTGGGTATCGGTGGAGGCGCCCCATTTGATGGTGAAGAGATAGGTCTTCTGCGCTTCCATCAGCCACGGCACGGTCTTGGTGGCTTCGCCCAGCGCGATCGGCAGCACGCCGGACGCCAGCGGATCGAGCGTGCCGGAATGGCCGGCCTTTTGCGCATTGAAGATGCGGCGCACGGCCGAGACCGCGTGCGTGGAGGTCATGTCGTCGGGCTTATCCAGCGCCACCCAGCCGGAAACATCCTCACCCTTCTTGCGGCGGCCCATTACTCGTCTTCTTCCGTGTGTTTGAGATCGCGCGCCACGCCGGGGCTGGCGAGCAATTCATCGATATGGCGCGCCTCGTCGTAGGAGACATCGGGCTGGAAGTGCAGCTCCGGCGTGAAGCGCAGATCGACAAGGCGCGCGAGGCGCCCGCGCAGGAAGCCGCGTGAGCGCGTCAGCGCCGCCGCGATCACGCGCGGATCGCCGGGCCCGAGCGCCGAGACGAACGCCGTCATGTGCTTCAGATCAGGCGAAGCGCGCACTTCGCCGATGGTGACGGAAACGCCCTGAAGTTCGGGATCGCGCAAATCCTCCTGGCGCAGAATATCCACCAGCGCATGACGCACCAATTCGCCCGCGCGCAATTGGCGCTGCGAGGGGCCGCCGCGATCGCCGCCTGGAGTTTTGCGTTTCATCTTATTGCGAGGTGTAAGCGTAAGCGTTGCAGAGCACGGTGTCATCGCCCGCGCCGACGGGGCCGTCGCCGCGGAACGAGGCGATCTTGAACACCCAGCGCCCGCTGGAATCGACGTATTCGCTCACGGCGAGGATGCGCGTGCGCAAGCCGCCGCAGAGGCCGCCTTGTGAGGCGCTGGTGGTCACGTTCTCGTTCAGCACGCGGTAGAGATGCACATCCACGCGAGGGTCGCCGCCCAATAGCGCCGCATAGCTTTGCCCGCCTGCGCCCGAGCGCGTATCGGCGGGCACGACGCTGTAAGGCTGCGCGCGCACGGTGATTCCGGTGGCGAACGCGAAGATCAGCGGCCCGCCGCGATTGCCCTGCAACGAAACGCGCAGATTGCCGGTGACGGCGCGGGCGGTATCGCCCACCGCGCGCCATTGCGCGCGCGCCACCGCGGGCTCCTCATGCGGCACCGCATCGACGCGCGTTTCAGGCACGACCACCGTAGAGGCGCGGATCGCCGGCTCCTGCTCGCCCTCTTCGTCGCGCGAGCAGCCGGCCCCGGTCAGTGCAAGCGCGGCGAACGCCGCGGCCATCATCCGCTTCATGTTACGCCTCAGAGCGAGCGCTGCACGATCTCGACATTGAAGCACTCGATCACGTCGCCCTTTTTGATGTCCTGGAATTGGCCGAAGCTCA
>DAOMPU010000446.1:0-2096 GCA_035444925.1 Terricaulis sp.
CTTCGGCGCTTTGCAGGCGCCCGCTCAAGGTTTCACCGGCGATGCGGAATTGCTCGATCGCCTCGGCCATGCGCTCGGAAGCTTCGTGCGAGATCGCTTCCGCATCTTCGATGCGCGCGGCGAGGCCCAGCACGGAGCGGTCAATCGTGGAGACGGCGCGGTCAAGCCCGGTGACGGCGAGCTGCGTGCGGCGCTCGATGGTTTCGATGCGTTGCGCAAGGCGCGAGGGATCGGCGCCGCGCGCGAGCGTGGTGGGGCCGGAGATGCTCCAATCTTCTTCTTCGCCGCTTTCTTCAAACGCCGAGACGCCGAACACGCGGCGTGGACGCGGCGCGGGCGCCGTTGCGCCAGCGGCGGGAGGCGCAGAACCTGGCGCGCCGCCATGATGCGTTTGCAGCGCCTGGCTCAAGTATTCGCCGAGGCTCATCCCTTGGCGCGCGGCCGCTTCACGCGCGGCCTCGCGCACCTTGGGATCGATGCCCTTCACGCTCCAGCTTTGCGCGCCGCTCATAATTCTCGCCCTTGCCGCGCCTGAGCCCGCGCATCCTGCGCAGTCCAAACGCCCAACCCCTCACGGCGAAACTCGAAAGATTCGAGAATCGCCCACGACTTTGCAGTGTCGATCAAAGGCGGGCGCATGTTAATGGCGGGTAAAATAGTAAACGGGGATTAGCCATGTCAGATGCAGCACGCCATTTCGGGCCCGAAATCCAAGGCGCGATCTATCTGCGCGGTTTGGGCGGCGTGAAGCCTGAAATCCCGACGAGCTTCCCGGGACTCGAAGCGGCTGCGCAACAAAAGATGTCGAAGGAGGCGTGGGCCTATACGGCCGGTTCCGCCGGGCTGGAAACCAGCGCCGACGCCAACCGCGCCGCGTTCGCGCGTTACCCGATCGCGCCGCGCATGCTGGGCGGGGCGGGGCAGCGCGATCTCGGCGTTGAAATCTTTGGCGTGAAAGCGGCGGCGCCGATCATGTCCTCGCCGATCGGCGTGCTGGAGATGATGCATCCCGACGCCGATCTGGCGGTGGCGCGGGCGATGGGCGCGCTCAAGCTGCCGATGATCATTTCATCGCAAGCCTCGACGCCGATGGAGAAAATCGCTGAAGCCAACGGCGATGGGCCGCGCTTCTACCAATTATACTGGGGCAAATCGGACGCGATCGCGGAAAGCTTCGTCAAACGCGCGGAGGCGATTGGCGCCAAAGCCATTTTCATCACGCTCGATACGCTCGCGCTCGGCTGGCGCCCGCGCGACAT
This sequence comes from Terricaulis sp., assembly GCA_035444925.1. Taxonomy (GTDB): domain Bacteria; phylum Pseudomonadota; class Alphaproteobacteria; order Caulobacterales; family Aquidulcibacteraceae; genus Vitreimonas. The sequence goes on from DAOMPU010000446.1 coordinate 1,260, forward strand.
GGATCTGGGCTTTCTGCCCTTCCTGAAAGCGCAGGGGATCGCACAATACACCTCCGACCCGGTGTTCCGCGCCATGCTGCCCGCGCCGCCGGAGGAAAACTCGATGGCGGCGGCGGTGACGTTCACCCAGGTATTCTCCGATCCCAGCCTCGATTGGGCGCGCATCGCCAAGATCAGGTCGTGGACGAAGCTGCCGGTGGTGCTGAAGGGCATTATGCGCGCCGATGACGCCGCGAAAGCCGTCAGCGAAGGCTATGACGGGATCATGGTGTCCAACCATGGCGGGCGGCAGGTCGATGGCGGCATCGGCGCGCTGGACGCGCTGGCGGCGATCGCGCCGGTGATCGGCGGCAAAATCCCACTCTTTATGGACAGCGGAATCCGCTGCGGGGCCGATATTTTCAAAGCTTTAGCGCTGGGCGCGCAGGCGGTGGGGATCGGGCGGCCGTATGCTTACGGTCTTGCGCTTGGCGGCGATAAAGGCGTGCAGGCGGTGATGGAATACCTGCTGGCGGAGCTCGATCTCACCATGGCGCTGAACGGCTGCCGCACGCCGGCGGACATCAAGCGCGATTTACTTGGCGTTAACCACGTTTAATGACGCCAGCGTCAACTTGCAGTTGACGCGTGCGTAAACGTAAGCTTACCCTTGGCGAGCTCAGACCCAAGGAAGCGCCCCCATGCCCACCGAACGCACCTACACGATCTCGCAATTGGCCCGGGAATTTGAAGTCACGCCCCGTGCGCTACGCTTCTACGAGGACAAGGGCCTGCTCACCCCACGCCGCGACGGCATGAACCGCGTCTATTCGCACCGCGACCGCGCCCGCCTGCAGC
>DAOMPU010000447.1:0-2051 GCA_035444925.1 Terricaulis sp.
AGCTTCGACGCGCGCCCGATCATCGACGCGTGGGGCAAGATGAGCTTCACCAGCCGCGACGCCGCGCGCGCCGCGCAAATCCTCAACATGGCGCTTGAGGATGAGAAGTGCTCGACTTGGCTGATCATGGCCGGCTCCACCGGCGCGGGCGGCTGCCTGCACGTGTGGCGCGACATGGTGAGCTACAACATGGTGGACGCGATCGTCGCCACCGGCGCTTCGATCATCGACATGGATTTCCTCGAAGCGCTCGGCTTCAAGCACTACCAGGCCAAGGAAATCCCCGACGACAACACGCTGCGCTCGCTCTACATCGACCGCATCTACGATACCTACATCGATGAGGAAGAGCTCCAGCACGTCGATCACACGATCTACGCCATCTGCGAAGCTTTGGAGCCGCGCCCCTACACCTCGCGCGAATTCATCTACGAAATCGGCAAATGGCTGGCCGCCGGCAACGCCAAGAAGAAGGACTCGCTGATCCAGCGCGCCTACGAAAAAGGCGTGCCGATCTTCGTGCCGGCGTTCTCCGATTGCTCGGCGGGCTTTGGCATCGTCAAGCACCAGGTCGAGCGCCGCAAGGCCGGCAAGCCGTACCTGACCATCGACAGCGGCGGCGATTTCCGTGAACTCACCGAGATCAAGCTCGCCGCCGGCACCACCGCGCTCTTCATGGTCGGCGGCGGCGTGCCGAAGAATTTCGCGCAAGACACCGTGGTCTGCGCCGAAATCCTCGGCCATGACGATGTGGAAGTGCACAAATACGCCGTGCAGATCACGGTGGCGGACGTCCGCGACGGCGCCTGCTCCTCCTCCACGCTGCAAGAGGCGGCGAGCTGGGGCAAGGTGAGCACCGTGCACGAGCAAATGGTGTTCGCCGAAGCCACCAGCGTGGCGCCGATCATCGTCAGCGACGCCTACCACCGCGGCGCCTGGAAAAAGCGCCAAGCGCGCAACTGGGCCAAGCTGTTCGCGTAAACACCGCACCAACGCGGAAACACAAAGGCCGCTCCGAAGGGAGCGGCCTTTTTATCAAGCGCCAAACGCCCTTGGCCGCGTATCGCAAGCGTATTGTCTCCCACGCGGCGCGGCGGCTAGATGCGCCAAGCAAACGCGAAAGGGGCGCTTATGATCCGTAGCTTAATCCTCGTCGCAGCACTCGCATGCGCCGCGCCCGCGTGGGCGCAAACCGCGCCAATCATCGACGGCCCCGCCCTCGCCGGGCCCCCGCCCGCGCCCGGCTCGCCGCGCGATGCGGGCGATCGCCTGTCGATGCGCCCCAGCGTCAGCGCCGAGCGGCTGGCGCAGGCGCGCGCCGATCAGGCGTTCGATGCGTGGGCCATGTTTCAACCCGTGCTGGGCGAGAACTTCACCGCCGCGCGCCTGCCGCGCACCGCTGCGGTGCTCACCGCCGCCACGCGCGCAATCGGCCCCGCGATCAACGCCGCCAAAGCCGCGCATCCGCGCACGCGCCCGTTCGCGGAGCGCATCGTGATCCAGTGCGACGATCCGGGCCAAGACACCACCGGCTCCTATCCTTCCGGCCACGGCGCGGGCGGGTGGGCGCTCGCGCTCGTGCTGGCCGAGCTTGCGCCCGCGCATGCCGACGCAATCTTGCAGCGCGGCCGCGATTTCGGCGAAAGCCGCGTCATCTGCGGCTATCATTTTCCGAGCGACATCGAAGCCGCGCGCCTAGTCGCCGCCGGCGTGATCGCGCGCCTGCACGCAGACCCCGCCTTCCGCCGCGACCTCGACGCCGCCCGCCGCGAAATGGCGCGCGCGTTTGCAAATTAGGAGGATAGCGCGCGGCTCTATCCCACAGCACACACCCCCTCCCCTCGAGGGGAGGGGGCAGGGGGCGGGGTGAACCTCCGTGCTTTCAGAACAGAATTTTCCGCGCCAAATAAGCATTCTGGACCGCCGGCGCCCCCGCCGGCATGCGCCGGAGCCGGCCGGCGAGGGCGCCGACGGTCCAAGAATCTATCCGACTGCTTTCACCGCATGCGATCATGCTCTCGTTCCGATGCGGGAGATTGTCGTGCACACCA
>DAOMPU010000448.1:0-2045 GCA_035444925.1 Terricaulis sp.
CCCCGCACGCGAGCGCGGCGAAGCCCAAGCGCTCCAGCGCGGGGGCGAGCGCGAGCGCGGGGAGGGGATCCTCGCCCGCCGCCTCGGCCAGCGCCAGCCGCAGCCGCACGCTTTCGGCCAGCGCCGCACGCGCGGTTTGCGGCGCGCCGCCCGCAAGCCCGGCATCGCCCAGTTTCAGCAAGGCGGCGGAGAGCGCGCGGATGGCGCGCTGATTTTGCGGCGCGTGCTCGCACGCCATGCGGCGAAACTCAGCCGCGCGCGTGAACGCTTCGAGCGCTTTGTCATGGGCTTGGGCGAGGCGGGCGGTTTCGCCCAGCCGATCCCAGCACGCGCCTGCTTCGCCAAACCAGATCGGCGCGCCGCGCGCCAAGTGCTCGGCCCGCTTGCGTGCGGCGTCTGCGCAATCACGCGCGAACGCGAGCGCCCCGGTGCGCAGCGCGTGATCGGCCTGATCAAGCAGCGTGTGCAAAAAAAAGCGCTGCGCGGCGTCTCCGCCTTTGGCGCATAGCGGCTCGGCCAGCGCGCGCGCTTGCGCCAAGCTATCGGCCGCGCCGGCCGCATCGTTCAGCGCCGCCAGCAGCGCCGCGCGCGTGCGCCAAAGCCCGGCCAGAGCCCAGCTCTCATCGGGATAACGCACGGCAAGGCGCATGCGCGCCTGCAGCGCTTTATCCATCGCCGCGCGCGCGAGCTTTTCTTCGCCGCGCTCCATCTCCGCTTCCGCCGCGAGCGCCCATACATCGGAAAGCACCGCGCGCCAGTGCGGCTCATCGGGCTCGGTGACGGCCAAAGCTTCATAACGGCCGATCGCTTCATCAAAGCGCCGGCGCGCGGAAGCGGCGCGCGCATCGTCAAGCTCCAGCGCGCCGAGGCGCATTTCCGCATCAGCGATGTCGGCCGCTAAAACCGGCGGTTCGCCGATCTGCGCCGCGCACGCGCGCAGCAGCGCCAAGGCCGCCTCCGCGCCGGCGCGCGCTTTGGCGAAATGGCGCGCGCCGGCGTCAAGCTCCGCCACGCGCCCCTTGGCGCGCGCATACCAGCGTGCGGCCGTCACGTCGCTGCGTTCGCGCGCCAGCAGCGCGTCCTCGATCCGCAGCGTGGTTTCGTAATAGCCGCGCGCGGCGTCGTTTTCGCCTCGTACGCGAGCGAGCTCGCCCAGCATGAACGCCGCGCGGGCGCGCGCGGCCTCGTCCACCGCGCCGGCGAGCACGCCCTCCGCTTCAGCCGCGGCGCCCGCCAGATCCCCGGCCTCGGCCTGGACGCGCGCGGCCTCCAGGCGCGGGGCGGGGTCCAGCGGATCGAGCCGGGCGGCCAGGCGCAGCGCCGCCAGCGCCCGCGCGCTGTCTCCGGCCCGGCCCGCGGCGATGGCTGCGCGCCGCGCCGCGAGGCGCGCGCCGGGCCCGCCGGCCTCCGCTTCAACAACCCACAGATCGATCTGGTCGCCCGCCAAATCTTGCCCCATTTTCAGCCTCTTCCGCCCTATTGGTTAATTGTCGCAAAGCGTAACGCAACGTGTGTTGTCGGGACCGGAACTGGCGCCTTAGACGAGACTTGTGGGTCGGGGGGCCCAAGATGTCCTAATGTCGGGACAAAGGGTGGCAGCGTTGCGTCGTCAACAAACCATTGCAGGTCCGGCGGTTTGCGCGGGCGTTGGCGTTCACAGCGGGGCGCATGTGCGCCTGGTGCTGCGCCCGGCTGACCCGGACACCGGAATCGTTTTCATCCGCAGCGATGTGCGTGGTGTGGATAACGTGATCCGTGCGCACGCGTCCAGCGTCGCCGACACCCGCAACGCCACCACGCTGCGCAACCAAGCCGGCGTGGAAATCGCCACCATCGAACATTTGATGTCCGCCTGCATGGGCCTGGGCGTCGATAATCTGATCGTCGAAGTGGATGGCCCCGAGCTGCCGATCCTCGACGGCTCGTCCGCCCCGTTCGTGCAGGTGCTGCTGAACGCCGGCCTCAAGACGTTGACCGCCCCGCAGCGCGTGATCCGCATTCTTGAGCCGGTGGAAGTGCAGATGGGCGCCAAGAAGGCCGCGCTT
>DAOMPU010000449.1:0-2039 GCA_035444925.1 Terricaulis sp.
CCAGATTGAGGAAACGCTGCACGCGCGCCACGAAGGCGCGCGCGTCCTCGGCGTCGAACGCGTTGTCGAGCGAAAGCATCGCCACGCTGTGGCGCACCTTGCCGAACTTTTCGGCGGGCGCGGCGCCCACGCGCATCGAGGGGCTGTCCTCGCGCACGAGATCGGGGAAGCGCGCCTCGATCGCGGCATTGCGCTTGCGCAGCTTGTCGTATTCCGCGTCCGTCAGCTCGGGCGCATCTTTTGAATAATAGAGCTTGTCGTGATGGGCGATGTCGCGCGCGAGCGTTTCAAGCTCGGCGGCGGCCTGGCTGGGCGTCAGCGTCTCGATCGGGGTCTCGCTCATTGGACGCATTTTATGCGATAATTTTGAGAACCTCACCCCTCATCATTCCGGGGCAATGCGACTTGTCCGCCGAAGCTCGAAGAGCGAAGGCGGAAGCATTGAGCCCGGAACCCAGGGAATGACAAAGCGCTGTGCGTTGCTCCTGGGTTCCGGGTTCGTCGCTGCGCGACGCCCCGGAATGACGAAGGGTGGAAGCGCGGCGCCTAAAACACCGTGCCGAAGGTGCGATTGAACCAGCCGCGGCGCTGCGCTTCGGTTTCGCTCACCTGCTGTACGCCGGCGCTCGTCATCAGGGCGTAGCTGCGCTGATACCAGGGATCGCCCGGGAAATTGTGCCCGAGGATTGCGGCCATGCGCTGCGCCTCGTCCGTCATGCCGACGGAGATGTAGCTTTCCACCAGGCGATGCAGCGCCTCCGGCACGTGGCTGGTGCGCTGGAAGTTTTCGTTTTCGATCACGATGCGGAAGCGGTTGATCGCCGCCAGGTGCTGATCGCGCGTGAGGTAGAAGCGCCCCACTTCCATCTCTTTGCCGGCCAGCTGGTCATAGACCATGTCCATCTTCAGGCTGGCGTCGCGCGCGTACGGGCTTTCAGGATAGCGGCGCACGACATCGCGCAGCGCGGCGAGCGCGCGCTCGGTCGTGCCTTGGTCGCGGCCCACATCGAGGATGCGCTCAAAATAGCAGATCGAGATCAGGTAATAGGCGTAAGGCGCGCTTTCGTTGCCGGGGTGCAGCGCCAGGAAACGCTGCGCATCCTCGATCGATTGATCGTATTGGTTGGCGTTGTAGTGCGCATAGGCTTCCATCAACATGGCGCGGCGCGCCCACGATGAATACGGGTGCTGGCGCTCTACTTCCTCGAACGCGCGCAGCGCTTCGGCCCAGCGGCGCCGATCCAGCATCTGAGCGCCGCGATTGTAGAGGTTGGCCACCGGCTCTTCGGTGAATTGCAGATTTTCGTCGCGCGTGGTGTTGCAGGCCGTCAGCGCGCTGGCGGCGAGCGCCAGGGCGATCAGAGCAAGACGGGGCTTCCCAGACATCATCACCTTGCCTCTTCTGGCGGGGGTTCAAGGCGCGCCAAATCGCGCGGGCGACCCCGCTGATACAGGATGGCGGAGCCGAGGCAAAGCGCCTGCGGCTGTCGCACGAACAAGGATGTCAGCCGGCGGCCGCCGCGCGCAGAGACCCGCCGCCCAAGGCCGTTTCGGACGCGGTATCGATTTCCCAGCGCCAGGCTTCCGGGGTGTCCAAAAGCGCGCGCACCAGCAGCGCGTTCAGCGCGTGGCCAGGCTGATCGGCCACAAAGCGGCCACAAATGGGCGCGCCGGCCAGCGACAGATCGCCCACCGCGTCGAGCAGCTTGTGGCGGACGAATTCGTCATCGAAGCGCAGGCCCTCGGGGTTCACCACCCCGCCCTCGCCGACCACGACCGTGTTGTCCATCGAGGCGCCGCGGCCAAGCCCGGCGGCGCGCATCGCGTCCACATCGGCCAGGAAGCCGAAAGTGCGCGCATCGGCAATATCGCTGAGGAAGCTCTCGGCCGAAAGCTGCACGCGGCGGCGCTGCACGCCGATCGCGGCGTCAGCGAAGCGGATGGTGACGTCGAGATCGAGGCCTTCATAATCTTCGGCGGGCAAAAGCGCGGCCTTCTTGGCGCCCATCTGCACTTCCACCGGCTCAAGAATGCGGATC
>DAOMPU010000450.1:0-2028 GCA_035444925.1 Terricaulis sp.
CGGGCGAACTGGCCGCGCCGCGCCACCGCGCTGGTGAGATCGGCGCCGGAGAAATTCGCATCCACGCAGCGCGCCTCGATCAGTTTCACGCTGGTCAAATCCGCGCCGCTAAAGTCGGCGCCCTCAAACCGCGCGCGCGTGGCGTCGGCGCGGGCGAGCACGGCGCCGGAGAAATCAGCGCGCGTGAACACCGAGCGGCTCATGCGCGCGCCGGCGAGGATGCGGCCGGAAAGATTGCAGCCCTCGCACCCCCCGCCATAGCCAGGCTCAACCCGGACCACGCTGGTGTCGCGCCATTGCGCGGACGCAGCGCCCGCCCACACCCCGGCGGCCAGGGCGAGCGCGAACAAAGCGGGGCGCAATTGTGTCAGCACGGCGCCGGGTTAGGCCCGTACCTGATTTGCCGCCAGTGAAGATGCAGTAAGCGAGGATTGTTACTGAGTGTTTCAGCAGGCCGGGATAGTCAAACCTGTGGGCAGCAAGGTGGAACCATCGCCGCATGCAGTATTGAGCTGCGCCTGAGTGAGCCCGCGCGCGCTGGCGAGTTCCGCGCCCGAGAAATCGGCCCCCGTCAGCACAGCGCCAGCGAAGCGCGCCCCGCCGAGATAGGCGCCCACGAACGTGGTTTGCGCCAGATTGGCTTCGGTGAAATCCGCAGCCGTAAGGCGCGCGCCGAAGAAATTGGTCAGCGAAGCGTTGGCGCGGCGGAAATTGGCGCGGTCGGCGATGGCGATGGAAAGATCGGCCTGGCGGATGCGCGCGCCGGAAAAATCGCGGCCCGCAACGCTCTGATACGCAAGATCGATCTGGAAAAGATCGCAGCCGGCGCAGCTGGCGCCGCCGCGCACGCGGGCTGCGATGGCGTCGCGCTCGGCCTGATTGGTGATCGGGCCCGCGGTTTCGCCCGGCGCTTCAGCGAAGGCCGGCGTCGTTAACGCGACAAGGCAAGCAATGACGAGGGCGCGTTTCATCCTGGCGCAACTCCAAAAGGGTTGCGCCTCGCCTCGCAGGAGAGGCGCCAGGGGGCGTTAATCTTCATCCGGCGCGGCGGGCTTGGAATACATCAGCGCATAGAGCGCCTCCAAGCTGGCGCGGTTGTCTTCCAGCGCTTTGAACTCTTCGAGCAGAGTCATCTCGCGGCTTTCGATCTCAGCAAGGCGCGCGTTCAGCGCCGCTTCGCGTGCTTCAAGCGCGCGCGTGGTTTCGGCGTGGCGCGCATGCGCCTCCGCTTCCTGCGCCGCGCGGTGCTTGAGACGCGCATCGAGCGCGGCGATCTCGGCCGCCGCGCGCACGGCGCGCTGCGCGGCGAGCGGATCGCCTGCCGCAAGCTGCGCCGCGGCGCGGGCGAGCAGGGCTTCAGCGCCTAGTGCGCGGGCTTTGCGTGCGGCGCGGCGGCTGGTGTTTGCAGACATGGGTTCGCCTTCTCTCGCTTCAGGGCGGAGGCGGGGATGCGCGGCAAGCGCGCCGAAGAAGGGTGCGGAGCTTGCGATCCGCAGATGTGTTGCACGCTTTTTCGCGCATCCCCGCGATCGTTTGTGCGTCAGCGTCATGTCCGGGGCGCGTGTTCAGCGCGTGGACGATCCAGCCAACGGCGAGCGGATTGGCCAAACCCAACCCGGACCCGGCGGTTTCAAAGCCCCGCCGGCAAATCTCGCTCGATCGCATCGCCGTTCGAGTGTGGGATTTGGCGCCAACTCCCTCCGCATGAACAGCGATGAGGTGAGTGTACGTTTGCGGGCAAGCCGGTCGGATAGATTTGGGCGCGGGCGTTGATTTTACGGGGCGGGAGGTGTGTGCGCTGTGGGATAGCGCGCGGCGCTATTCCCGCATTTCGTCATTCCGGGGCAATGCGCAGCATTGAACCCGGAACCTAGGGGCGACAAAACACCGAGCGTCGGTCCCTGGGTTCCGGCCCGCGCTGCGCGCGACCGGAATGACGAACTGCGCATGTCGCCCTGGCTTCCCGCTCTTGGCCCAGCTTGCGTAGGACGCGCGGCGGGGAAGCGTGTTATGTCTGCGTCTGGCCCG
>DAOMPU010000451.1:0-2027 GCA_035444925.1 Terricaulis sp.
GCTACACGCAAAACGCCATCGTCCATAACGGCGTGGTGGACGCGGATGCGCGCCTCCTCCTCAAGCCGTATTCGCTTGCGGATTTAGCGCGCAAAGTGCGTGCGGCGCTGGATGGGCGCTAGGAACTCTTGCCGTACGGGTTCACGTACACCGAGCCCTCGCGGTAGTACGAATATTGATCATCGATGATGATGTCGGGCGTGCGCCCGTAATAGCGCGCGATCACCAACGGATGGCCCACGTCATACACGGCCATTTCTTGCGCGGTTGAGCTGCAATTGCGCTCGAAGCGATGCTCGTCCAGCGGGCGCGGGCCCATGCGGTCGCCGCAGACGTGGCCGGCCGCGGTGGCGATGCGGCGCAGCAGCTGATCGGCGCCGTATTCGGTGTTCAAGTTGAGATCGCTGTAGCGCACCACCTCGCGGCGCACTTCGTGGCGCGTGGTGCGGTCGTAATTGGTTTCATCGGCGAAGCTCGGAACCGCGAACGCCGCGATCACGAACGCGGAAACGCAAACCAGCGGGCCGGGCGAAAATTTGCGGGGCATGGGTCTCTTCCCTCATGTTTTGTTTTCCCGCCTGGCAAGCCAACCCGCGCGCATGCGATCAGTTCCAGCGCAAAAGGCCGTGCGCGCGGGGTTCGCGCGTACGGCCAAGTTGCTCTAGGGTTGGTCGGATCGGGGAGGATCCGCAACGCCGGTTGCTTAGCGGGGCTTTGTCACAGTCCGATGACGGCGCGCGGCGCAGAAGTGCAGGGCTAACCTGCGTCTTGGAACTGCAGCCGGTTGAGGCGCGCATAGAGCCCGCCTTTGGCGATCAAATCTTCGTGCGCGCCGATTTCCACAATGCGCCCGCCTTCCAGCACGAGGATGCGGTCCGCGTCGCGCACGGTGGAGAGGCGGTGCGCGATCACCAAGGTCGTGCGCCCTTTGGCCAGCCGCTTCAGCGCTTCTTGCACGCGCGCTTCGCTTTCCGCGTCCAGCGCGCTGGTGGCTTCGTCCAGCAGCAGGATCGGCGCATCGCGCAAGAAGGCGCGCGCCAAAGCGATGCGCTGGCGCTCTCCGCCGGAGAGATTGGCGCCGCGCTCGCCCGCGATTGTGTCGTAGCCTTGCGGCAGCGCCATGATGAAATCGTGCGCCGCCGCCGCGCGCGCGGCATCCTCGATCTCCGCATGGCTCGCGCCCGCGCGCCCGAGCGCGATATTGGCGCGGATTGTGTCGTTGAAGAGGGCCGCTTCCTGGCTCACCAGCGCAATCGCGCCGCGCACGCTGGCGAGCGTCGCATCGCGCACGTCCTGCCCATCGATGCGCACCGCGCCGGCGGTGGGGTCATAGAGCCGCGGCAGCAGGTTGAAGATAGTGGATTTGCCCGCGCCCGAGGGGCCCACCAGCGCCAATGTCTCGCCCGGCGCCGCGCTGAAGCTTACGTTCTCGAGCGCCGCGCCTTCGCCGTAGGAGAAGCCCACATTCTCGAAGCTGATCGCGCCTTGCTTGGCGGCGAGCGGCTTGGCGCCCGGCGCATCTTTCACGCTCGCCGGTTCATCCAGCAGGCCGAAGATGCGCCCAAGCGCGGCCAGCGCTTCGTTCAACACCGTGTTGAAGCTGGAAAGCGAGCGCGCCGCCGGCGTGGCCACGCCGATGGCGGTGACGATGCCGAGCAGATCGCCCAGCGTCATCGCCCCGCTCGCCACGCGCAGGCCGGCTGTGAACAGCACCGCCGCCAGCGCGATGCCGCCGATAATCTCCATTAGCGGCTCGCTGCGCGCGCGGTTCGCCGCCAGCTTGAACGCAATCTTGCGCCGCTCTTCAAAAGCCGCATTGGCGCGCGCGCTTTCGCGCGCTTCCAGCGCATAGGTTTTCACAAAACGCGCCGCGCCCAGGCTCTCGCCCAGCAGCGCCGTCAGCGCGCCCAGCTGCACTTGCGCCGCCGCGGTCTGCGCCCGCGCGCGGCGCGCGATCGCCTGCAGCGGCGGGCCGGCCAGCACGAAAATCACCGCCACCAGCAGCGTCAGCGCCCAATCGAACCAGA
>DAOMPU010000452.1:0-2025 GCA_035444925.1 Terricaulis sp.
TTGACAACCGGCCCCCTTGCCGCCCCCTCAGCGACAAAAGCGCCGATCAGCGGCGATGGAACGCCTTGGGGGAAACGAATCCATGACCGAACCGGCAAACGCGCGGCCCGAGGACGAGGTCTCGCCCGGCAAATTGCGCCAAGTGGTGGCCGCGTCCGCGGCCGGCACGGTGTTCGAATGGTACGATTTCTTCGTCTATGGGGCGCTGGCCTCGGTGATGGCGCCGCTGTTTTTCGCGGGCCTGCCGGACGCGCAGGCGTTCGTGTTCACACTGCTGACCTTCGCGGTGGGTTTCATCGTGCGCCCGCTGGGGGCGCTGGTGTTCGGCAAAATCGGGGATTCGGTCGGCCGCAAGCACGCCTTTCTGATCACCATCATGATCATGGGCGTTTCCACGTTCGCGATCGGGCTTTTGCCCACAGCGGCGCAGATCGGCATCTGGGCGCCTGTGCTGCTGGTGGCGATGCGCGTGCTGCAAGGCTTCGCCCTGGGCGGCGAATATGGCGGGGCGGCGATCTATGTGGCCGAACATGCGCGCGCCAACCGGCGCGGTGCGGCGACGGGCTGGATTCAAGGCACCGCCTCGATCGGGCTGATCGGCGCGCTGGGCGTCGTGCTCGGCACGCGCGCGCTGCTGGGCGAGGACGTGTTCCGCGAATGGGGCTGGCGCATCCCCTTCCTGGTTTCGATCGGCCTGCTCGGCGTTTCGGTTTGGATCCGCATGCAGCTGGAAGAGAGCCCGGCGTTTCAGAAGCTGAAATCCGAGGGCAAGGTTTCCAAGCGCGCCTACGCCGAGAGCTTTGGCGAATGGCGCAATCTCAAGATCGTGCTGCTGGCGCTGTTCGGCGTGATGATGGCGCAGGGCGTGGTCTGGTACACGGCGCACTTTTATTCGCAATTTTATCTTGAGCGCATCCTCAAGATCGACAGTCAGACAGTGAACCTGATCATGATCACGGTGGTGATCATCTCGGCGCCGCTTTACATTCTGTTCGCGCGGCTTTCGGACACGATCGGGCGCAAGCCGGTGATGCTGTTCGGCATGTTGCTGATGCTGGCGCTCTACTTCCCCGGCTTTCATTTCATCACCCAGGCGGGCAACCCGGCGCTGGCGAGGGCGACGCAAGAAACGCCGGTGGCGGTGATCGCCGATCCGGCCGATTGCACCTTCCAGCTCGATCTCACCGGCGGGGCGCAGCAATTCGCCACCTCATGCGACATCGCCAAGAGCGCACTTTCCAATGCGGGCGTGAGCTACGACACCATCCCGGGCGAGCCGGGGCAGATCGCGCGCATCCGCTTCGGCCACGATCTTGAGATCGAGAGCGTGAGCGCGGTGGGCCAATCGCTTTCGGACGTGCGCGCCACGCGCGCGGCGTTCGACAAGCAATTGCGCGAAACGCTGACGCAAGCGGGCTATCCCACCGCCGCGCCGGGGCCGATGCAGAATTGGAGCCTTGCCGAGATCGCCCGCGTGTTCGCGGAGAAATGGGGCGTGGTGGCGATGATGGCGCTGTTCATCGTCGCCGCCTGCGCGCTCTACGGCCCGCAAGCCGCGGCCTTGGTGGAGCTTTTCCCCACCCGCATCCGCTATACGGCGATGAGCCTGCCCTACCACGTCGGCACCGGCTGGTTTGGCGGGCTGTTGCCGGCGATCGTGTTCGCCATCAACACGGCGACCGGCTCTATCTATATGGGCCTCTGGTTCCCCGCGATCATCACCGCGATCGCTGCTTTGGTGACGTTCCTGTTCTGGCCGGAAACGAAGGACAGGGACATTCATGCTTAACTCGGTTGTCGGGGATCGGGGATCGGTTAGCTGAGGTCCTTCCCGATAACCGATAACCGAAAACCCCTTTTGGTTTTCACGAATTCACCAGCTTTCTGAACGCGGCTTTAAGAGGCGCGCGCGTATGGTTCATGCGTGACGGCGATCCCCCACGCCGCCGAGGCCCTGACCAGCGCCTCAGGCCGCTTCGAGCGAACAAGCGCCCGCTTGCTCGAAGCGGCCTCCGGCGTGGGCGG
>DAOMPU010000453.1:0-2010 GCA_035444925.1 Terricaulis sp.
TCTGGGACGAAGCGGAAAACCGCATCCACGCGCAAAAAGCCGTGATGCTCTGGTGTTTGGGGAGGATTTGATCGTGGATGCGTTCGTCATTCCGGTCGCGCGAAGCGCGGGCCGGAATCCATGGGATGACGTGCGCGGCTTCGGCCCCTGGGTTCCGGGCTCATCGCTGCGCGATGCCCCGGAATGACGACTGGTTCTTCGTTTGGCGGCTTCCTACATGGCCTCGATGCAAGATGATCTGGTCGCCCCCTTCAGCCTCGATCACGCGCCCGTGCGCGGGCGCATCGCGCGCCTTGGCCCGGCAGTGAATGCGATCCTGCGCCGGCATGATTATCCACGCCCTGTCGCGCTGCTTTTGGGCGAGGCGCTGACGCTGGCGGCGCTGGTGGGCTCGCTGCTGAAATCGGACGGGCGCTTGATCGTGCAGGCGCAGGGGCAGGGGCCGGCGCCGCTGCTGGTGGCTGAATGCGGCGCCAATGGCGCGCTGCGTGGCTATGCGCGGATGGCCGAGGGCGCGGCCGAGGCGTTGCGGCGTGAAAATCGCTTGCCGCCCGATGCGCTGCTGGGCGCCGGCAATCTGGTGATGACGCTCGATCTCGGCGGCGACGCCAAGCCCTATCAGGGCATGGTGGCGCTCGATGGCGATACGCTGGCCGCGTGCGCGGAGCGTTACTTCCTTTCCAGCGAGCAAACCGAAACGCGCATCGCTTTGGCGGTGGGCGAGGTGTTTGGCGAAGGCGCGCCGCTTTGGCGCGCGGGCGGGGCCCTCTTGCAGCGCATCGCGGCTGATGACGCGCGCGGCGATCCGGCCGAGGATTGGAGCCGCGCCACGATCTTGTTCGGCACCGTGAAGGATGAGGAGCTGATCGATCCCGACCTGGGCGCCGATCGCGTGCTTTATCGCCTCTTCCACGAAGAAGGCGTGCGCATGAGCGAGGGCGTCGCCGTCACCGATCAATGCACCTGCACGCAGGAGCGGCTCACCAAAGTGATGCAGCAATTCCCGCGCGAGGAGCTGCGCGATTTGATCGAGCCGGATGGCTTGCTGCACGCCAAATGCCAATTCTGCGCGCGTGAATATAGGCTGGAGCCCGAGAGCGTGGGCGCCTAGGCGCTCCGATCAATCAGAACCGCCAGAAACAGCGCTGGGCCGCCATGCGCGGTCCAGCCGTGGCTTGTGCCGCGCTGGATCACGATGTTGCCGGGCTTTAAGCGCCGCTCCTCGTTATCGAGCACCAGCGTCGCTTCGCCTTGGATCAGGCAGATGATGTCCAGCGTTTCGGTTTGGTGCATCGCCGGGTGGCGATCCTGATCGCGCAATTCATGCTCGGCGCCGAAATCCGCGAAGCGTTGGCGCACAATGCCTTTCACCAGTTCTGGCGGCGCGCCCTCCGGCGGCGGCGCGATCACGAACCAGCGCACTTTCACCTTGCCATCGGCGGGCGAGAGGATCGGTTTGGCTTCGCCGCGATCGCTTGCGTCGGCTTTTTCAAACGCCCCGCCCAGCGCCTCATGCCAAATCTCGAACAAGCCGCCCAGCGCCGGCTCGCCGATTTCGCCCGAAGGGCCGCCATCGACGATCACCAGCGATTTGCCGCCCGCGTCTTCGCCGGTGATCACGCGGCGCATGGCTTCGGAAAAATCGTTCATCAATTCGCCTTGCGTTTGTCGTGCGGGCTATCGAGCGCGAAGAGCGGCACCGCGATATCGAACGCTTCGCCGTTCTCAACCCGGCGCATCGAATAGGCGCCCACCATCATGCCCGAAGGCGCGGCCAGCGGCGCGGCGCTTGTGTAGCGGAAGCTTTCGCCAGGGCCGATCACCGGCTGCTGGCCGATCACGCCCGGCCCTTCCACTTCCTGCGTCAGCCCGTTTTCATCGGTGATGCGCCAGAAGCGGGAGATCAGCTGGACGGCGCCATCCCCGCGATTTTCGATCTCGATCGTGTACGCCCAAACATAGCGCCCCTCATCTGGCGCGGATTCCTCCGGCAGGAATTGCGGCTCCACG
>DAOMPU010000454.1:0-2008 GCA_035444925.1 Terricaulis sp.
TCGATCGCGCGCGGCGCCTCGGACGCCGGCATCTATGTGGGCCAATCGCGCAACATCATCGTGCGCGACAACATCGCCGAATATAACGTGGCCGGGATCGAGATCGAAAACTCCTACAACGCCGATGTGTTCGGCAACCGCACGGAGCACAATACCGGGGGCATCCTGGTGTTCGACCTGCCGGGCCTGCCGCAGATGGGCGGCCATTCGGTGCGCGTCTATCGCAACACCATCTTGAACAACAACACCGCCAATTTCGCCCCGGCCGGCAATATCGTGGCCAGCGTGCCCGCGGGCACCGGCGTGCTGATCATGGCCAATCGCGACGTGCATGTGTTTGAGAACGAGATCACCGATCACGGCACCGCGCACGTGCTGATCACCGCCTACCGGGCCGAGTTTCAGGATGCGAACTACAATCCGCTGCCGCGCAACGTGATGATCCGCAACAATCGCTTCGGCAATGGCGGCTACGCCCCGGCGGGCGATCTTGCGGCGCTGGCGCAGATGGGCGTGACGCTGCCGGACGTGCTGTGGGACGGCGCGACCATGTATTCCAGCGGCGGGACGCCGCGGATCGAGCGCGTCTCCATCGTGATGCGCGACAATCGCTCGAGCCGCGGCGGCATCGGCAGCTTCCTTTCGCTGGGCGTGCCGGTGGCCGGCGCGCCGCTGAGCGAGGCCGCGCCCGATCCCGCCTTCCCGCCGCTCCTGGAACTGGCCGAGCCTGAGCGGGTGCGGATCGGGAATTAGCGCCTAAAGCCCCCTCCCCTTCGAGGGGAGGGGGTTGCGGGCGCGGTGATGCGCGAGGTGTGGGAATTTAAGTGCGGCGACTAATCGCGAAATTTTTGGCGTGGCGGCTCACCCCGCCCCCCAGCCCCCTCCCCTCAAGGGGAGGGGGAGTCGCTCTGCTGTTCGCCGCCATCGCCCTCTTCACCTATAGCGCCGCCGCCAACGCGCCGGCGCCGGTGAATGACGCCGCCATCATGGCGGCGCAGCCGGCGCGGACGCTGGCCGAGTATCGCCTGTTCACCGATGCGGGCGCGCGCGCGGCCAATGCGCGGGTGACGCCGTACGATCTCAACACCGCGCTCTATTCCGATGGCGCGCTGAAATTCCGCTACGTGTACGTGCCGCAGGGCGCGCGGGCCGAATACAATGCAGACGGCGTGTTCGCGTTTCCGGTGGGCACGGTGCTGGTCAAGACGTTCGCGTACGCGGCGGACATGCGCCGGCCGAACGAGAACGTGCGCTTCCTGGAAACGCGGCTGCTGATCCGGCGCGAGGCCGGCTGGGTGGCGCTGCCTTATGTGTGGAACGAGGCGCAGAATGAGGCGCGGCTTTCCGTGGCCGGGGCGGACGTGCCGGTGCGCTTCACCGATGAGCAAGGCCAGGCGCTCGCGCTCGATTGGGCCGTGCCCAACGTGAACGAATGCCGCGGCTGCCATCTGCGCGGCGGCGCCGTCGAGCCGATCGGGCCAAGCGCGCGGAATCTAAACCGACAGTATGACTATGGCGACCTCATGTTCGTCGCCGATGGCGCCGCCGAGCGCGTGGGTCAGCAAGATCAGCTTCGAGCCTGGGCCGTCTTCGGTTTTCTCGATCGCCTACCGCCTGATCGTCTGGATGGCCGGCCCACGCGTCCGCGTGTTCCGAACGCCTATGATCCGAATGACGGCGCGCTCGCCGAACGCGCCCGCGCGTATCTCGATGTGAATTGCGCGCATTGCCATAATCCGGCTGGGCCGGCGCATACGTCGGGGCTGGATCTCTCGTGGAGCCAGCAAGACCCGATCCATTGGGGCGTGATGAAGCGCCCGGTCGCGGCCGGGCGCGGCTCGGCCGGCTACGACTTCTCGATCGAGCCGGGCCATCCCGAGCGCTCGATCCTGCTGCATCGCATGGAAAGCACCGATCCCGGCGTGATGATGCCCGAGCTTGGCCGCCAGCTGCGCGATGAGCGCGCGCTCGCGCTGATGCGCGATTGGATCGCCAGCATGGACGCGCA
>DAOMPU010000455.1:0-2008 GCA_035444925.1 Terricaulis sp.
GAAGTTCACCACCGTATTCCAAAGCGCGTGGCCGGCCTTGGCGTGGCCCATCTGGCGGCCCAGCAGGTACAAGAGATCGTCGCCGCGGAAATTGGTCAGTACGCTGCCTAGCGCGATGAAGGATGAGGTCTGCGACCCCATCGTCACCGAATCCCACATCTGCTCGCCGGAAATGTAGATCTCCGGCAGACGATCGAGGCCGACAATGCGCGCGGCCTTGATGGCGAGCGCGAAAATATCCGGCAGCTGCTGCTCGGAGAGGCGCACGCCGTTGACGGCGTTTTCGAACCAGGGCCGCCCCACCCCTTCGGAAAGCGCATGCGCGGCGCTGTTGAGCGGGCCGATGCCGGAAAGCGTGTTCATCGCGTCCGCATCGAGGCGCCAGAGGAAGGCTTCCACCGGCATCTGGTAATTCGCCCCCAGCGGGCGCAGCCAGCGGCAACTCGGGCAATAGACCCGGTGCGCCTCAAGCCGCGAGCCATCGCCGCCGCAGGCCTGGCAGCCGAACGCGTACGGCGCGGCGGCCGCGATCGGGCCGGGCGCGACGGCCGCGCCGAAGGCAAAGCCGCAGCGCGTGCAAAACCGGGACGTCCCGTCATGGGGCGCCTGGCATTGGGGGCAAGCCGCGCCTTGCATGCTCAGATGCGCGCCAGCAATTCGGCCTTCTTGGCCTCAAACTCCGCGGGGCTGAGGATGCCAGCGTCGCGCAATGCGCCGAGCTGCTTGATCTGCTCCATGATGCGGGCGGTGTTGTCGCCGCCGGAGAGGCCGGCGGGCGCGGCGGGCGTTGGCGTGGCCGGCATGGGCGCGGGCGCCGGCTGCGGTGCGGGCTGATAGGCCGGGGCTGGCTGGTAAGCTTGCGGCTGCGGGGCGGGATAAGCTTGCGCTTGGGGCGCGGGCGCAAACCCGCCGCCCTGCGCGATCTTATCGGCCATGTCTTTCAGCACCTTCTCAGGCACGCTGCCCGACACCGTCCAGGCGGTAACGCCCAGGATCAACGCGAGGAAGAAGAAGAAATAGACCGCGAAATAGAGGTTGAACATCGACGCGAAAAACGCGAGCGCCGCCTGCGTCAGGAACAGCGGCAAGGCGCTGCCCCAGCGCACTTTGAGCGACAGCCGCACCACGCTTTGATCGGGCCCGCTCTGGCCGACCTGCACGTCGCCGTCATACTTCACGGGCACGCCCATCGTGCTCAGCATGCTTTTGTACGTCAGCAGAAAGCGCGCGCCTTGGGGCGGCTGGCGGTAGTGCACTTCCGCGCCCATGCCTTCGATCGCGCGCATCGCCGCATCGAACGCCGCCATCGGCGCGCCGGCGACATTGACCTGCTTGGAATTGCCCCCGCCCGCGCCGGAGAAGCCGCGCGCCATGTTGGCCATGGCCGGCATTTGCGGCATCTGGGGCATTTGCGGCGGCGGCGCGTATGGCGGGGGCTGCGGCGCGGCGGCGCCCGCGCCCACCGGGCTGCCGCAGGCGCCGCAAAATTGAGCCCCAGGCGCCAGGGCGCCGTTACACCGCGGGCACGCCGTCGTTGCGTTCATGATCCAAAAGCCCTCCGAACCGGCCCGCAAGCCGGCTGCATCAAGAAGGCGGATTGGCGAGGAACTTAGGGTCAGCGCAAAGCAAAGCCGCCGACGTTTCCGCCGGCGGCTTCTCAATGCTTGTCAGGACGCGCTTACCAGCCGCAGGTCTGGCCGCGGTTCTGCTCCTGCATGTAGGCCATCAGCGGCTGGAAGTAGCGGACCATGGCCCCGCCATCCATCTGCCGCGTGCCGGTGAAGGCTTCCAGCGCATCCGGCCACGGGCGCGAGGCGCCCATCTCCAACATGCGGTTGAAACGTTCGCCCACTTCCCGGTTGCCATAGACGGTGCAGCGATGCAGCGGGCCCTCCCAGCCGGCTTGCTGGCAGGCCGCTTCGTAGAATTGGAACTGCAGGATGTAGCTCAGGAAGTAGCGCAGGTACGGCACGTTGTTGGCGATGTGATACTTGGCGCCGGGATCGAA
>DAOMPU010000456.1:0-1979 GCA_035444925.1 Terricaulis sp.
GAACCCGTTAGACGCCGTGTTGGCGAAGTACGGGAAGTTCACTTCCACGACGTCGTCGTGCGCGCCCTTCAGGCCGACGCGCAGCTTCACGTCGGCGCCGCCCGCATCCTTCTCTTCCAGATTCCACTTGCCCTGCTCGCCCCAGCGGAAGCCGATCGAGCCTGTCGGCACAACCGGTTTGCCTGTGGCTTCATCAATGCCCACCGTCTTCCAATCGGGATTGTTCGCTTGTCCCAAAGCGTCGGCGAAGTCCGCGGCGCGAACCAGGCGATCGGGCACGTAGCGGCCGCCCTGCTTCACCAGCCGCACCAAAAGCGGCATGTCCGTGTAGCGGCGAACGTAATCCTTGAAGTACGGCACCTCGCGATCGCGATGGAATTCCGTCAGCACGACATGGCCCATCGCCATCGCAAGCGCCGCGTCCGTGCCTTGTTTCACTGAAATCCAGAGATCAGCGAACTTTGAAGCTTCGGAATAGTCGGGACAAATGACGACCGATTTCGCGCCCTTGTAGCGCACCTCGGTATAGAAGTGGGCGTCGGGCGTGCGCGTTTGGGGAACGTTCGAGCCCCAAACCAGGATAAAGCCCGAATTGTACCAATCGGCCGATTCCGGAACGTCGGTTTGTTCGCCCCAGGTTTGCGGGCTCGCCGGCGGCAGGTCGCAATACCAATCGTAGAATGAGCCACACGCGCCGCCCAGCAGCTGCAAGTAGCGCGCGCCCGCCGCGTAGGAAATCATCGACATCGCCGGGATCGGCGAGAAGCCGAACACGCGATCCGGGCCGTGGCGTTTCACGGTGTAAGCGTTTGCTGCACCGATCAGTTCGGTGACTTCATCCCAGGTCGAGCGCACCAGCCCGCCGCCGCCGCGCATCGACGTGTAGGATTTGCGCTTCGCCGCGTCCTCCACGATCGACGCCCACGCCTTGACCGGCGACATCGTCTTGCGCGCCTCGCGCCAGAGCTTGATCAGCCGCCCGCGCACGAGCGGATATTTCACGCGGTTGCCGGAATAGAGATACCAAGAATAACTCGCGCCCCGCGCGCAGCCGCGCGGTTCATGGTTCGGCAGATCAGGGCGCGTGCGCGGATAATCTGTCTGCTGCGTTTCCCAGGTAACGATGCCGCCCTTGACGTAGATCTTCCACGAACATGAGCCGGTGCAATTCACGCCATGCGTGGAGCGCACGATCTTGTCGTGCTGCCAGCGGCGCCGATACGCCTCCTCCCAAGAGCGGTCTTCGTCATTCGTCACGCCGTGACCACCGGAATAGAGTTCGGTCTTGCGCGTGAAGAAGGCGAGGCGATCGAGTGTGTGGCTCATGTAATGGCGTCCTTCAGTTCGTCGCCTTGGCGGCGTCTGCGGGGGCGGTGCGTTTATTCTCGACGTCGAACAGCAGGCCGCCCGGGCGCGCATAGACGAACCAGGTGATGGCGAGGCACGAGACGTAGAAGATGAGGAAACCAATCAGCGCGCCGGTCGCGGCGCCGCTCGCTTCAATCGAGAAGCCGAAGCTCTTTGGGATGAAGAAAGCCCCGAATGCGGCGACGGCTGATGTAAATCCGGTGATCGCTGCGGCTTCCTTCTCCGCCTGCTTCAGCTGATCGGGCGCGGGAAGCACCGGCATCAAACGCGCCACTTCTTTACGCATGATCGCCGGGATCATCTGGAAGGTGGACGCATTGCCGACGCCGGATGCAAAGAACAGTAGCATGAAGCAGGCGAAGAAACCGGTGAAAGCGCCGGGCGCGTCCTTTGCGCTGAGGAAGTAAATCACGCCGATGGTGCCGAGCATCATAAGCGCAAACACGGCGAGCGTGACGCGCGCGCCGCCGTAACGATCCGCCACCCATCCCGTCAGCGACCGCGAGAGCGCGCCAACCAGCGGGCCGAGAAATGCAATCTGGAGGACGTTAACGTCAGGAAACTGCGTGCTGGTCAGCAGCGGGAACGCCGCGGAGAAACCGATGAACGAG
>DAOMPU010000457.1:0-1975 GCA_035444925.1 Terricaulis sp.
GTGAACGCGCTGGGCCACGCCCCGCCCGTGCTGCAAAAGGCGCTGACCGAGCAGGCCGGCAAGCTCTGGCACACGTCCAACATGTTCAAGATCGCCGGGCAAAGCACGCTCGCGGATAAGTACACGCGCGATAGCTTCGCGGACGTCGTGTTCTTCACCAATAGCGGCACCGAGGCGATCGAAGGCTGCCTCAAAACCGTGCGCAAGTTTCACAGCGCCAACAACCAGTCCGAGCGGATCGACATTATCGGCTTCGCCGGCTCGTTCCACGGCCGCTCCTACGCGGCGATCAACGCCGCGGGCAACCCAAGCTACGTCGAAGGCTTCGGCCCGCGCCTGCCAGGCTTTCTCCAAGCGCAATTCGGCGATATCGAAAGCGTCAAGGCGCTGATCAACAAAGACACGTTCGCCGGCATCATCATCGAGCCGGTGCAGGGCGAGGGCGGCGTGCGCGAAGCGGCGCCGGAATTTCTGAAAGCGCTGCGCGCGCTCTGCGATGAGCACGGCGCGCTGCTGATCTTTGACGAAGTGCAATCGGGCGCGGGCCGCACCGGCAAGATGTGGGCGCATGAATGGTCTGGCGTGACGCCGGACGTGATGGCGGTGGCCAAGGGCGTGGGCGGGGGCTTCCCGATGGGCGCGTTCCTGGCCACGCGCGAAGCGGCCAAGGGCATGGTCAAAGGCGTGCACGGCACCACGTTTGGCGGCAACCCGCTGGCGATGGCCGTGGGCAACGCCTGCTATGATGAACTCTCCAAGCCCGAGCTGCTGGCGCACGTGAACGCGATCGCCAACCATTTCGCCCAAGCGCTCGAAGGCGTGAAGGATCGCCACCCTGATCTGGTGGTGGAAGTGCGCGGCAAGGGGCTGCTGCGCGGCCTTAAGCTCAAGATCGATCCCAAGGACGTGCAAGGCAAATTGCGCGATCAGCACAAAGTGCTGGCCGGCGTGGCGGGCGATAACGTGCTGCGCTTCGCGCCGCCGCTGATCATCGATGAAGCGCAAGTGAGCCAGGTGGTCGATGCGATCGACGCGGTGCTGACTTCCTACGTGACGCAGGCGAACGCGTGAGACACTTCATCGACTTAACGGCCTTATCCAAGGCCGATGTGCGCGCGATCCTGAATGAAGCGCATCAGCGCAAGCAGGCGCGTGCGGGCTGGCCGAAGGCAGCGCCCGATGCGGACGCGCCGCTGCACGGCCACGCGTTGGCGATGATCTTCCAGAAGAATTCCACGCGCACGCGGGTTTCCTTCGATATCGGCATCCGCCAGCTGGGCGGCGTGCCGATCATCATGAACGCCAGCGAAACCCAGCTTGGGCGCGGCGAAACGGTGGAAGACACCGCGCGCGTGCTCTCGCGCATGGTCGATGCGGTGATGATCCGCGCCAACGATCATCAGGACGTGCTGGATTTCGCGGCGGCGAGCACCGTGCCGGTGATCAACGGCCTCACCGATCTTTCGCACCCCTGCCAAATCCTCGCCGACATCATGACGATCGAGGAATGGCGCGGGCCGATCGAAGGAAAAACGATCGCCTGGCTGGGCGATGGCAACAATGTGTGCATGAGCTTCGTCCACGCGGCCGAAAAACTGCCCTTTACGCTGCGCATCGCCACGCCGCCGAACTACGCCCCGCGCCGCCAAGAGATCGAGGCCGCGCAAAAGGCGGGCGCGCAAGTGCGCGTCACCAACGATCCGCACGCGGCGATCGCGGGCGCCGATGTCGTCGTCACCGACACTTGGGTGTCGATGGGCGATACCGATAAGGATCAGCGCATGAAGGCGTTTCCGCCCTACGCGGTAGACGAAGTCATCATGCAGCGCGCCAATCCGGACGCGATCTTCCTGCATTGCCTGCCGGCCCATCGCGGCGAGGAAGTGATGGACGCGGTGATGGACGCGCCGAACTCGGCCGTCTGGGACGAAGCGGAAAACCGCATCCACGCGCAAAAAGCCGTGATGCTCTGGTG
>DAOMPU010000458.1:0-1967 GCA_035444925.1 Terricaulis sp.
CCACGGACGGCGCCAGCGCCGTGCTCGAATTCAGCGCCCGCGTCGGCGATCGCGCTTTGAAGGGCGTGGACATTATTCAGTTCGATGCGGAAGGGCGCATCATCGACTTTGAAGTGATGGTCCGCCCGATGAGCGGCCTGCAGGCGCTGGGCGCCGCCATGGGCGCGCGCCTCGCCGCCGTGCTTCCGGCGTTCAAAGCGGGCGCGTGACGCAGCGCAACGAAAACCCCGCGCGGCGGGCGCCGGGCGGGGCAGGAAAAGATGAGAAAAGGAGAATGGCTCCCCGGGTAGGATTCGAACCTACGACCAACCGGTTAACAGCCGGTTGCTCTACCACTGAGCTACCGAGGAACACATTGCGAGGCGCCGAAGCGCTTCGCGGGCGCTTCCTATCAAGTTCGGCGCCAGGGGGAAAGTCCCAGTTTGCGCCTATGGCGCCAGGCGCATTTACGCCCCCTAACCGAGCTTTCGGAGCCTCTAACGAAAACGAGGGCCCCTTTCGGGGCCCTCGAAGGCGTTGGGTATGGTGGGGTGTCTCCAAGGGAAGACAACGTGAAGATCGCACTAACGCGTAAATAATCCGTAAATGGCGAACGCGCCGTTTACCGACCCTGCGAAAGGGTTGAAGCGTAGGGTTTTTGCACTGCGGCGCCGAGGGGAGGCTGCGGCCCGCGCGAACACAAGCCGTTTGACAACCGGACATCCCCCGGCATGATACCGGAATAAATATTCTGGTTCGCAAAAACTTCAAAGCGGCCGTGGTGGGGAGGAATTCAGGCATGAAAATTGGGGTTAAGCGGCGCGCGCTCTTGTTGGCGTCGGTTTTTGCGGTCGGTGCGGCGATGGGCGCGCCGGCTTGGGCGCAATCCACCGAACTGGATGAACTGATCATCACGGCTCAAAAGCGCCAGGAGAACGTCCAAGACGTACCGATCTCGATCACCGCGATTTCCGGCGACGAGCTTGAGAGCGCGGGCGTCACCTCATTCCGCGACCTCGCGGCGCTGGTGCCGAGCCTGCGTTTCGAGAATTCCAACAATTCCAGGAACGCGACGGTGTCGCTGCGCGGCATCGGCAATTCCGGTGCAAACCCGGGCATCGAATATAGCGTCGGGATTTTTCTCGATGGTGTTTATCTGCCTGGCCCGAGCATCTTGCAGGGTGATCTGGTGGACATCTCCACGATCGAAGTGCTGCGCGGTCCGCAAGGCACGCTCTACGGTCGCAACACTCCGGTCGGGGCGGTAAACATCAATACGCGCGCGCCGCAGCAGGATTTCGAAGCGCTCGTGACCGCCGGCGCCGGCAATTACGGTCTGCGCGCGCTGCGCGGCTATATCGGTGGCGGCCTGGGCGAAGACATGGCGGCGCGCCTGACGTTCTGGACGCGCACGCGCGACGGCTTCATCGACAATATCGCCACCGGCGAGGACGTCGGTTCGTATGACGGCGTAGGCGGGCGGCTGCGCGCCTTGTGGACCCCGCGCAACGATCTTTCGGTGAATTTCGTCGGCTATTATTCTAACGCCCGGTCGACCACAGCGTTCGAAAACCTCGATCCTACAGCCCCGCATGGGGTGGCGACGCCGGGTTTTCTGGCCGCCACCGCAGCGCTCGGCATCAATTATCAGAACTTCACCAGCGGCGATCTCGTGGTGCAGGCCGATGACGTGACCAACGATGAGGCGACGTCCTATGGCGCCTCGATCAACGCGGAATTGGATTTCGCCGCGGGCCACACGCTCACCTCCATCACGGCTTGGGATTTCAATATCGGCGACGGCGATCCCTACGCGGCGGACGGCCTGCCGCAAAGCGTGGCGCGTTTGTCGGAAAATGGAGAGATCGAGTCCTTTAGCCAGGAATTGCGCCTGGCCTCGCCGGTTGGCGGCTTTATGGAATATCTCGCCGGACTCTATCTCTATCGGCAGACGTACGATTTTCGCAGCCAGATCCAAATCGGGCCGC
>DAOMPU010000459.1:0-1961 GCA_035444925.1 Terricaulis sp.
CGGATGATCCCGCCTACGATCTCGGCCAAGGCGCGGGCTTTTATATCGACGCCACTGAGGCGCCCTGGGCGGCGCACTTCAAAATGGAAAGCTACATCACCGAGGATCTGATCGCGGCGGTTGAGGGCGCGTTTCCGCTGCTTTCGCGCCGCTCGATCTTCGGGCACTCGATGGGCGGCCATGGCGCGCTGACTTTGGCGATGAAGCACGCCAACCGCTTCATCAGCGTTTCGGCGTTCGCACCGATCTGCTCGCCCACGCGCTGCCCCTGGGGCGAAAAAGCATTCACCGCCTATCTCGGCGAAAGCCGCGGCGCGTGGCGCGCGCATGATGCGGCGCTGCTGATGGGCGATGGGCGTGCGCAGGGCCTAGGCGAAATCCTGGTGGATCAGGGCACGGGCGATCAGTTTCTGGAAAGCCAGCTGAAGCCCGAAACGTTGGAAGCGGCCGCGCGCCTCTCCAACACCAAGCTCAAGCTGCGCCGCCAGGAAGGCTACGATCACTCGTATTTCTTCATGGCCAGCTTCATGGAAGAGCACGTCGCTTTCCACGCCGCGCGCTTGGCTTAAAGCAACGGACTTTAAATTCGCCTCAGTTCGATGGCGGGCGCAGAGCGAATTTAAAGTCCAAAAGTTGCTTTAGAAGATATTGAATCTAAAGCGTCTTTGAGGACTTAAATGCGACACGGCGGTTGATCCATGGCGTGGGTCGCATTTAAGTCCCGACGCTTTAAGAACTCCGCGCCCGCATGCGCCGCATGGCCAGTGCGGTGAGCGTCGCCACCGCCGCGAGGCCGAGCAGGGATGCGACGCGGATGATGCCCGAGAGCCGCGCGGTGTCGAACACGAACACTTTGGCCGCCGTGGCGAACAAGACCACCAGCCCGCACCAGCGCAGCACCGCGTCATCGCGCCGCGCGCCATAAGCCAGCGCGCCCGCGCCAAACAGCGCCCACACCGCCGAATAGGTCCAAAGCTCCGCGCCCTCGGCGCCGCCGAGCGCCAAAGCGCCATCGTGGAACGCCGCGCGCACCGCCAGCGTCGCCGCCACGAAAAGATGCGCCGCCAGCGCCACGCGCGCGGCGGGTGCGAACCATTCCGGTTTGCGCAAATGCGGGATTTGCGCGGCCTGCAGAGTCATGGACGCGGCGGCGATCAGCAAAGCGAGAAGCGCGATGCTTTCGGGCGCGGCGCGCGTGCTCGCCGGCGCGAGCCCCCACCACGGATTGAACAAAAGCCAAAGCCCCAGCGCCGCCGCCGCGCTTGCGGGCCAGGCGGCGGCCGCCCAGATCGCCTGCAGATCGTAAAGATAGGGCCGCACGCTCTCGCGCCCCGGCGCGCGGCGGGTGAGCGCCGCGCCTGCCAGCGTCAGCGCCAGCGGCCACAGCGTATGCAGATAGGCTTCAAGCGCAGCCCCTCCCAGCGCCCAGCGGATCAACCCATGCCCCGCGCACCATGCAAACACGCAAGCCGCCGCCGCCGCTGCAAAGCGCGTCGGGTCAATTCCGGGGCCGGTCGAAAGCAGGCGCCCCAGCACCAGGGCCATCGCCATCGCGGCCAGCAGCGCCAGCGCCAGCCAAAGGCCGGTCAGCGCGCCCGGCGCGCCGCCAACCCACCACACTTGCTCCGCCACCAGCAGAAGCCAGACGCCGATCAGCAATCCCGCCCAGGCAAAGCCGGCGCGCACGCTACGCATATCGGCGCCGACCTGGCCCTGGCGCACATGCGCCAGCCACGCCGCGATCAATGCCGTGGCGATGAACAACAGCCCGTAGCACGCGCCTTCAACGGCGCCGACATAAGCGGCGTTCATGCTCGCGGCATGAAACGCGCGGCGAATTTCCAGCAGCGCCCAGAGCAGCGCCAGCAGCGCGCCGGCGCCGGCATAGAGGCGTGCGGCCAAAAGCTGCGTCCCATAAAGCCGCCGCGCCGCCAGCAGCAGCAGCGCCGCGGGCGCCGCGA
>DAOMPU010000460.1:0-1943 GCA_035444925.1 Terricaulis sp.
TAAACACGATGTGGCATGATGGCCCGATGACGCAGGCTATCGATCCGATCGCCGCGCCCGCGGGCCAGCAGAGGCATGAGCAAAACCAGCCTCAGCGCCATGGCCTGAACTATGGCGGCGCGATGACCCACCGCGAAGCGGTGCAAGCGAGGCTGCGCGTCAATCCCGCCGCCGTGACCGAGCGCATGCGTGAGACGCCGAAAGCGCAGGCCGCCAGCGAGCGCCAAGCCGTGCGCCAAACGCGCCTTGCGGAAGAAGACGAAGCCGCCGCCCGGCGCGAAGAACCGGGTCAGCGCGTCGATATTGAAGTTTAAGCTCGGCGCACGAACGCGGCGACGTAGAATCCATCGCAGCCAGTCGCGAGCGGCGTCATCTGCAGCCCGAACGCGCGCTGGCGCGCCGGGAAAGCCGCGCTCAATTCTACAGGCGCGAAGTCAGGATAAGCTGCAAGGAATGCGGCGGCCTGATCCTCATTCTCTTCCGGCAATACCGAACAGGTTACATACGCCAGCCGCCCGCCCGGCTTCACCAGCGGCGCGGCCAGCGCCAGCGCTTCGCGCTGCTCCTCCAAGCGCTTGGCCAAGGCGTTGGGGCGCAGGCGCCATTTGGAATCGGGGCTGCGCCGCCATGTGCCCGATCCGGTGCACGGCGCATCGACCAGCACCACATCCATGCGTTCGCGCAAATCGCCCAGCGCATCCTTGGTGCGCATCGGCGCGCGAATTTGCGCATTGCGCACGCCCGCACGCTCCAGCCGCTCCTTCAGCGGCGCGAGGCGGCGGCCATCCACATCATGCGCGAATATCTGCCCCTTGTTTTGCATCGCCGCCGCGAGCGCCAGAGTTTTGCCTCCGCCGCCCGCGCACACATCGGCCACCTGCATGCCCGGCTTCGCCTCGCAAAACGCGGCGGCCAGCTGGCTGCCTTCGTCCTGCACCTCAAACCAGCCTTTGAGGAAGCTTTGCTCGCTCGCCCAAGGAAACGTGCGCCCCTGCGCCCAGGGAATGCGCACGCCATCTGGCGCATACGGCGTCGCCTGCGGCGGCTCTTTCAGCTTGGGACTTTCTCCGAGCGCGGCGATTACTTTCTCGCGCGGCGCCTTCAGCGCGTTCGCGCGCAGATCGAGTGGCGCGGGCGCAGCGAGGCTTGCGCCTTCCGCCGCGCGCGCATCGCCGAAGGCGCGCGTGAAGCTTTCATCCAGCCATTCGGGAAAATCGCCCGCGATGTGTGCCGGCGCGCCGGCGATGTTGTCGCCCGCAAGCGCGGCGCGTTCGGCCTCGCTCGGCGGCGGCGGCGCGTGGGGATCGCCCTCGCAGCTTTGCGCGATTGCTTCCACGCTCCAGCCAAAGCCCCAGCGCAGCGCGCCCAAAACCCATGCGCGCGGCGTATCCTCCCCCATCCGCCAGGCGGAAGATTGCTTCCAGCGCAGCGCGCCAAACACCAGATCGCCGATCTCGGCGCGATCCTTCGAACCCGCGAAGCGGTGCGTTTGCATCCATTCTTTCAGAAGATCGGCGGCGGGCCGGCGCTGGCTCGTCAGCGCTGTAAGAACTTCAATCGCCGCCGCTTGGCGCGCACCAGGACGCATGGGAGGAACCCCTCAAAAAAAACAGCGGCTGCTTAGCCGCCGAGCGGGTAATTCGGCGCCTCGCGCGTGATCGCCACGTCATGCACGTGGCTTTCGCGCAGGCCGGCGGCGGAGATTTTCACGAACCGCGCCTTTTCGCGCATCTCGACCAAGTTCGCCGCGCCCACATAGCCCATCGACGCCCGCAGGCCGCCGATCAGCTGATGCAGGATGTTCGCCACCGGGCCTTTGAACGGCACGCGCCCCTCAATGCCTTCCGGCACCAGCTTCATCTGATCGGTGACTTCCTTCTGGAAATAGCGATCGGCCGAGCCGCGCGCCATCGCGCCCAGCGAGCCCATGCCGCGATAGCTCT
>DAOMPU010000461.1:0-1937 GCA_035444925.1 Terricaulis sp.
CCATGATCTGGGCCGTGCTGATCGCGGTCGCGGTGTTTCTCTACGTGGCGCTGGATGGGTTCGATCTCGGCGTCGGCATTCTGTTCCCGTTCGCCAAGGACGCGCGCGAGCGCGATCAGATGCAAGGCGCCATCGCCCCGGTGTGGGACGGCAACGAGACCTGGCTGGTGCTTGGCGGCGGCGGCTTGTTCGCCGCGTTTCCCAAGGCGTACGCGGCGTTGATGCCGGCGCTTTATCTGCCGATCTTCCTGATGCTGCTGGCGCTGATCTTCCGCGGCGTGGCGTTCGAGTTTCGCCACCACGCGCGGGGGCAAGGCAAGCGCTGGTGGACCATCGCATTCGCCGGCGGCTCCATGGTCGCGGCGGCGGCGCAAGGGCTGGTGCTGGGCGGCTTCATTCAGGGCGTCAACATCGTCGATGGCGCGTTCGCGGGCGGGAGCTTCGATTGGCTGACGCCGTTCTCGCTGCTGGTCGCGGTGGCGCTGGTGGCGGGCTATGCGCTGCTGGGCGCGACCTGGCTGGTGTTCAAGACGCAAGGGGCGCTTTACGACAGCGCGCGCGGCTGGGCCACACAGCTTTCGCTGCTGGTGGTGCTGGCGATGGGCGCGGTGAGCCTGGCTACGCTGGGCGTCGATCCGCGGGTGACCGAGCGCTGGGGCCTCACCATGACGAGCGTGGATTGGCCGGTGTTCGCCAAGGTGGCGCCGCTGCCGCTGCTGGCGGGCGTGGTGTGCTTTTTCCTGTGGCGGCGCTGGGAGGGCCAGCCGCATCTGGCGCCGTATCTGCTGAGCGTGGCGCTGTTTCTGATCGGTTATATCGGCCTGGCCGTGAGCCTTTGGCCCTACATCGTGCCGTTCGCCATGACGCCCGCGGAGGCGGCGGCGGCGGACAACGCGCTGGCGCTAATGCTGTGGGGCGCGCTGCCGCTGCTGCCGGTTATTCTGGGCTACACCGCTTACGTCTATTGGATTTTCCGCGCGAAGGTGAGCGAGGATGGCGCCTATCATTGAAGGCCCGCCCGAGGAGGGCGAAGGCAAGCGGCCGCTGGGCAAGAGCCTGCTTTGGTTCGCGGCGCTATGGGTTGGCGGCCTCCTGGCGGTGGCCGCTTTGGCTTACAGCTTGCGCGCGCTGATCCTCTGACGCCTCACCGCCCCGTGCGGGTTTGTGGGCGCGTTTGCGTGCGCGGCGCCTCTGCGATCTGCGTGGTGCGCGGCGCGTAGAGCATGGCGCAGGGCGCGGCGGCGGAAGCGCACGAAAGCGTTTGCCCGTCGCGCGTGGTGATGCGGATCGAGCCGTCGGCTTGCGTGGCGAACGCGCACATGCGCGCGCCTTCGCTCATGCATTGATTGACGGCCTCGCGCCCGTCGATCGCCAAAGCGGGGGTGGCGGAAAGCCCAACGAAAAGCGCCGTCGCGGCCAAGGCGGCGGCGAGATTGCGATGATGCGCCATGAAAGCGCCCTCCGAAAACGCCGTGGGGAGGTTACGGCGCTTCTTATCTGGCGCGGCCAACGTGTCCGCGCCGTGACGGGCGTCACCAGCTATACGCGGGAATCCGCCGCTTGGTCGATGAAATGCGCCAAGGCGATGTCTTTCTCGGTCACCCCGCCCGCGTCGTGCGTCGCGAGCGTGATGGTGACGCGGTTATAGACGTTGGACCATTCGGGGTGATGGTCATGGCGTTCGGCATGGAGCGCCACGCGGCTCATGAAGCCGAACGCGGCGTTGAAATCATGGAAGCGAAATTCGCGGATGATCGCCTCGCGCCCTTCGGCGGCGCGCCAGCCGGGCAGGCGGGCGAGGGCGGCTTCGGCGCCGACTTTTTCAGCAGGCATGGGCGGGCTCCTTTGTCTTTAAATTAGCGCGCGGCGCGTAAGCGTCCAGCCGCACAGCGCACGGCGCCTGCGGAGAGAGGGCTTGCCCCGCCGAAGCGCGAGAG
>DAOMPU010000462.1:0-1936 GCA_035444925.1 Terricaulis sp.
CTGCGCAAGAAATTCACCGGCACGCCGGAGAAGGTCGTCAATCTGATGAGCTTCATCGCCGAGGAAGTGCGCGAAATTCTCGCGCTGATCGGCTTCGCCAAGCTCGAAGATATTATCGGCCGCACCGATCTGATCGAGCAGATCAGCCGCGGCGCCGAGCATCTGGACGATCTCGATCTCAACCCGCTCTTGGTGCGTGTCGATAGCCCGTATCCGCCGTTCTGCGCCAATCTGGAGCGCAACGAGCCGCCGCCTTCGCTCGATCATGAGATGATCGCCAACGCCGGCGGCTTTTTTGAGCGCGGCGAAAAGCGCCAGCTCGATTTCGCGGTGCGCAACACGTCCCGCGCCATCGGCGCGCGCGCGTCCGCGCTGGTGGTGCGCAAGTTTGGCATGGGCGGCCTGCGCGAAGGCCAGCTCAGCGTGAATCTGCGCGGCTCGTGCGGGCAATCACTGGGCGCGTTTTTGGTGCAGGGCATAGCGCTCGATGTCACCGGCGATTCCAACGATTACGTGGGCAAGGGCCTCTCTGGCGGGCTCATCACGCTCAAGCCGCCGCCGAATGAGCCGGCCGGCGCCATCATCGGCAATACCTGCCTTTATGGGGCCACAAGCGGTAAATTGTTTGCAGCCGGCCTCGCGGGCGAGCGCTTCGCCGTGCGCAATTCCGGCGCGCAAACCGTGGTTGAAGGCGCAGGCGCCAACGCCTGCGAATACATGACCGGCGGCGTCGCGGTCATCCTCGGCGCGGTCGGCGATAATTTCGGCGCGGGCATGAGCGGGGGCATGGCCTTCGTCTATGACGCCGAAGATCGCTTCCCGCAGATGGCCAATCCGGACACGATCGTCTGGCAGCGGCTTGCCTCGAAGCATTGGGAAGGCGTGCTCAAAGCGCTGATCGAAGAGCACGTGGCGCGCACCGGCTCGCCGCACGCGCAGCGTCTCTTGAAAAACTGGAACAGCGCGCGCGGCCGCTTCTGGCAAATCTGCCCGAAGGAAATGCTGCCGCGCCTGCCGCACGCGCTGACGGATGAAGCCGTCGCGGCGGCGTGAGCCCGCAGGTCGTTTTCATCTATATCGCCGCCGCGCTGGCGGAGATCGCGGGCCGCTTTGCGTTTTGGGCCTGGGCGCGCCTCGGCAAGAGCGCGCTTTGGCTGGCGCCTGGCGTCGCTGCGCTGATCGCCTTCGCCTGGCTGCTGACGCTCGTCCCCACAGCCGCCGCGGGGCGCGCTTTCGCGGCCTATGGCGGCGTTTACATCGCCGCCTCGCTCGCTTGGCTCTGGGCGGTCGAGGGGCTGCGGCCGGATCGCTGGGATGTGCTGGGCGCAGCCATCTGCGTGGCGGGCGCTAGCGTCATCCTGTTCGCCCCGCGCGGCTGAGGCATCGACGCGCGCGCGCGCTTGCGCCATATCGCCCCTCGTGGCCCTTTCCGAACGCCTCAAACACCAAGCCCAAACATTGGGCTTTGACGCGATCGGCGTCGCCGATGCGCGCGCGCCGTGGGCCGCGAGCGCGTGGCTGGAGGAATTCGTCGCCGCCGGGCGCCAAGGCGATATGGCCTGGCTCAACACCGATCGGCGCACCCATCCCAACGCGCTCTGGCTCGAAGCAAAAAGCGCCATCCTCATCGGCCAATCCTACGCGCCGCAGGACGATGCGATCGCTTTGCTTGAGCGCAAGCAGGAGGGCATTGTTTCGGCGTACGCCGCGCGGCGCGATTATCACGACGTGATCAAAGGCAAGCTGAAGCTTCTGGCCCAATGGCTCGCGCGCGAGAGCGGGCAGGAGGTCAAAGTCTTCGTCGATACCGCGCCTTTGATGGAAAAACCGCTCGCCCAGCGCGCGGGCCTCGGCTGGCAAGGCAAGCACACCAATCTGGTTTCGCGCGAGCACGGCTCGTGGCTTTTCCTCGGCGCGATCTTGAGCGCGGCGGAGA
>DAOMPU010000463.1:0-1917 GCA_035444925.1 Terricaulis sp.
TGCTGGAAGGCGATGTGCGCCAATTCACCATGGCGATCTCGATCGTGGTGATGTCGACCTTGTTCTTCTCGCTGATCGAAAGCCTCATCATTCTGCCGGCCCACTTGGCGCACGTGGCCAAGCCGAACCCGACGGGCACGGGCCTGTTCGACAAGCTGATGCGCGTGCAACAGCGCTGCGCGCACTCGGTGATCTGGGTGGCGAAAAATCTGCACGGGCCGCTGGTGCGCGCCGCGGTGAAGATGCGCTATCTCACATGGTCGATCTTCCTGGCCATCACGCTGCTGGCGATCGGCCTCTTGGGCACCGGCTGGGTGAAGCAAACCTTCATGCCTGAAGTCGAAGGCGACTTCATGCAGGCGACGATCACGTTGCCGCAGACCACGCCCTTCTCGCGCATGGAGCAAGTGGCCGAGCAGCTCGACGCCGCGCGCCGCGCGCTCGAAGCGGAAACCACCGACATCGCCGTGGAAGATCCCAATACGGGCCATCTCTCGCGCGGGGTCGTGCGCTCTTGGAGTCAATCGATCGAAGGCAATTCAATCCGCGCTTATGTCGGCCTCACGGCGCCGCAAACGCGCCCGCAGCTGCGCTCACGCGAAGTCACGCAGCGGCTGGAGCAATTGCTCGGCGAGGTGCCGGACGCGGACGAGATCAGCTTCTCGCTCTCAGGCGCGGGCTCGCCGCGCATCGAGCTGGCGCTGATGGGCGAAAACAAAGAAGATTTGCGCACCGCGGTGGATGAGCTGAAGGGCCGCCTGCTGCAATTCTCCGACGTCACCAGCGTGCGCGACAGCCAGGACGCGGCGATCGAAGAGCTGCAATTCTCGCTGCTGCCGGGCGCGGAGCAATTGGGCGTGACGCTGAGCGATCTGACGCGCCAAGTGCGCCAGGCCTATTTCGGCGAAGAAGTGCAGCGCCTGCCGCGCGACGGCGACGACGTGCGCGTTTATGTGCGCTATCCGCGCGATGACCGGCGCACGCTCGAAAGCCTCGGCTCCTTCCGCGTGCGCACCAATGATGGCCGCGAAGTGCCGCTCGCTTCGCTCGCCACCTGGGAATTCGCGCCGGGCGTCACGGGCCTCGATCGGCGCCAGCGCATGAGCTCGATCCTGGTCACCGCCGATCTGGTGGCCGCGGAATCGCGCAACGAAATCATGCGCACGCTGAACCAGGAATTCTTCCCCGAGTTCGAGGCGCGCTACACCACCGTCTCGCGCCGCGCGATCGGCGAAGCCGAGGGCCAGGCCGAATTCATGGCCCAGCTCGGCGTGCTGATGACGATGGCGTTCGCGGCGATCTACTTCCTGCTCGCCGTCACGTTCCGCTCCTACGCGCAGCCGATCATGATCCTTTCGGTGATCCCGTTCGCGATCGTGGGCGCCACGATGGGGCACCTCATCTTCGGGCTCAGCTTCGCGCTGTTCTCGTGGCTGGGGGTGATCGCGGCCATCGGCGTCGTCGTCAACGACAACGTCGTCCTGGTCGATCGCTGCAATCAAATCCGCGGCTATTTCGGCCTCCGGCTGAAACGCGCGGGCGCGCCTGTTCCCATCACCGAGGATGGCGAGCCGATCGAGTTGCACGAGTTCGCAGGCGCCAACGGCCAGGTGTGGGAGTACGTCGCGCTCTCGCCCGATCTTGAGCCGCACGAGGAAATGATCCTGAAATCTGCGGAAAGCGGCTTCGAAAAAGGCCCGGTGCAGGTGCGCGGCTCGGCCGTCATGCGCTGGGACGCCAGCGAACACCGCGAGCACGCTGAAAAGCTCGAAGAATTCGGCTTCCAGATCATGCGCGTGCGCGCCGAGCACGGCATCATCGAAGCCTCGATCTCGCGCTTCCGCCAGATCTTCCTCACCTCCGTGACGGAGTTCGTGGGCATGGCGCCGATGCTGCTGGAAAACGCCGCGATCGTGC
>DAOMPU010000464.1:0-1911 GCA_035444925.1 Terricaulis sp.
CAGACGGCCGCCGCCGCGCCGCAACGCCAGCCGGCGCAGACCCAGCGCCAGCCGGCGCAAACTCAATCCGCTTCCGCAACCACCCCGACGCCCCGGCCCATTCCCCAAGAAGCGGTGACGGGCGTGGCGCTTAATGAGCCAGCGACCCCCGAATCGGTTGATCTTGGCAATGGCTTGGAAGCTGTGCGGCGCGAACGCGCCGGGCCCGATCAATAAGAACGCAAAAGGCGTGTGCGTTCGTCGGCGGTTTCCGGTGGGGCTGAATTCGGAAGGGCAATGGCGCGTTATGTGTTCATTACCGGTGGGGTCGTCTCTTCCTTAGGGAAGGGCATCGCCTCCGCCGCTCTCGGCGCGTTGCTGCAAGCACGCGGATACCGGGTCCGACTCCGCAAACTCGATCCCTATCTCAACGTCGATCCGGGCACGATGAGCCCGTATCAGCACGGCGAAGTGTTCGTCACCGACGACGGCGCAGAGACCGATCTCGACCTTGGCCATTACGAGCGCTTTACCGGCGTCTCGGCCGCGCAGGCCGATAACATTACCACCGGGCGCATCTATCAGGAAATTATCGCCAAGGAGCGGCGCGGCGATTATCTCGGCGCCACGGTGCAGGTGATCCCGCACGTCACCAACGCCATCAAGGATTTCATCCTCTCCGATCACGGCGATGCGGATTTCGTGCTGTGCGAAATCGGCGGCACGGTGGGCGATATCGAAGGGCTGCCGTTCTTCGAAGCGATCCGCCAGCTCGGCCAGGAACTCGACCCCGGCCAGGCCGCGTTCGTGCACCTGACGCTGCTGCCTTACATCCCCAGCGCCGGCGAGATGAAAACCAAGCCGACGCAGCACAGCGTCAAAGAGCTGCGCTCGATCGGCATTCAGCCAAACATTCTCCTCTGCCGCTGCGATCGCCCGATCCCGGAAGACGAAAAGCGCAAGATCGCGCTGTTCTGCAACGTGCGCGAAGGCGCGGTGATCGAAGCGCGCGATCTGCAAACGATCTACGAAGCGCCGATCGCCTATCACAATGCCGGCCTCGACACCGAGCTGCTCAAGCATTTCGGCGTCACCGTCGCGCCGCAGCCTGATCTGGCGAAGTGGGAAACCATCGTGAAGCGCCTCAAGGCGCCCGATGGCGAAGTCACGATCGGCGTCGTCGGCAAATATACCGAGCTCAAGGACGCCTATAAGTCGCTGATCGAAGCGCTGCATCATGGCGGCGTGGCCAACAACGTGAAGGTCAATATCCGCTGGGTCGAAAGCGAACGCTTCGAGGAGCGGGGCGACGCTTGGCACGAAGATCTGCACGGCGTGCATGGCATCCTGGTGCCCGGCGGCTTTGGCGAACGCGGCAGCGAAGGCAAGATCGCCGCCGTGCAGTTCGCGCGCGAACACAACGCGCCGTTCTTCGGCATTTGCTTCGGCATGCAGATGGCGTGCATCGAAGCCGCGCGCCATCAGGCCGGCCTGAAAGGCGCAAGCTCCACCGAGTTCGGCCCAGCCAAACACGCCGTCGTTGGCCTGATGACGGAATGGCTGAAGGGCAACGAGCTTGAGAAGCGCAACCAGGCCGGCGATCTCGGCGGCACAATGCGCCTTGGCGCCTACGTCGCCGCGCTTGAGCCCGGCAGCAAGGTCGCGGAGATTTACGGCGACACCACCATCTCCGAACGCCACCGCCATCGCTACGAAGTAAACACGAAATACCGTGAGAAGCTCGAAGCGGCCGGCCTGATCTTTTCCGGCATGAGCCCCGATGGGCTGCTGCCCGAGATCGTCGAGCGGCGCGACCATCCCTGGTTCATCGGCGTGCAATATCACCCCGAACTCAAGAGCCGGCCGTTCGAGCCGCATCCGCTGTTCGCCAGCTTCATCGGCGCGGCGGTGGAGCAGAGCCGGCTGGTTTAG
>DAOMPU010000465.1:0-1897 GCA_035444925.1 Terricaulis sp.
CGCGAGCTCCTGTGCGCGCAGCATCGGCATGGTGCACACCGCCACGCCCCCCGCGCAAAACACCCCCCACCAGACGGGCAGCGAGAGCCGTGAGTTGGACGCGTGAATGAGCACCCGGTTGCCCGGGACAAGCCCGAACTCATGCGTCAGCACGTGCGCGATGCGCCGCGCTTCGCGCAGCAGGTCATCGTAAGTCAGCGTGGCCGATGGCAGCAGCAACGCGTTACGCGCGCCATGGCCTTGCGCAACCGCGTTCTCCAATATGTCGCTGGCGTTGTAACTCTCGGAAAATTGCAGCGCAGGCAGCGTGAAGCGCATCTCCGGCCATTGAGCACGCGGCGGCAGGTGATCGCGGACGAAAGTATCGGCATGGGCTGTCACGTGCGCCTCCCTTACGCCATCGTTTGCCGGGCGATGATAATTTTCTGCACCTCCGACGCGCCCTCATAAATGCGCAGCGCGCGGATATCACGGTAGAGGCATTCGATTGGATGCCCGTGCACCACGCCCCAGCCGCCATGGAGCTGCACCGCGGCGTCGATCACCTCTTGCGCAGTGTCGGTCGCGTAGAGCTTGGCCATGGCGGCTTCGCGCGTGACGCGCGGCGCGCCGGAATCCTTGGTCCAGGCCGCGCGATAGATCAGCAGGGCGGCCGCATCGATCTTCACCGCCATATCGGCGATCATGGCTTGCACCATTTGCAGCTCGCCCATCGGCGCGCCGTTGATCTGGCGGCTCCTGGCGCGCGCCAGCGTCTCATCGAGCGCGCGCCGCGCCATGCCGAGCGCTGCAGCGCCCACGGTCGAGCGGAAGACGTCAAGCGTCGCCATCGCGATCTTGAAGCCTTCGCCGCCTTGGCCGATTAGGTTGGCGCGCGGCGCGCGCACGTTCTCGAAGCTGAGCCGCGCCAGCGGATGCGCCGCGATCAGCGGAATGCGCTCAGTCACGCTAAGGCCTGGCGTTTGCGCATCAACGATGATGGCGCTGATTCCCTTCGCCCCCGGCGCTTCGCCGGTTCGGGCGAACACGACGTAAAAGTCCGCGATGCCGCCGTTTGAGATCCAAGTTTTCTCACCATTCAGCACCAAATGATCGCCATCCGCGCGCGCCGTCAGCGTAAGTGCGGCGGCATCGGAGCCGGCCTCGGGTTCGGAAAGCGCGAACGCCGCCACCCGCTCACCCGCGGCGACATCGCCCAGAT
Organism: Terricaulis sp.; assembly: GCA_035444925.1. Taxonomy (GTDB): domain Bacteria; phylum Pseudomonadota; class Alphaproteobacteria; order Caulobacterales; family Aquidulcibacteraceae; genus Vitreimonas. The sequence goes on from DAOMPU010000465.1 coordinate 1,202, forward strand.
AGTGCGCGCGCTGTGTGTCCGTCCCGAACAGCGAGATCGGGCCGGAGCCCAGCCCCTGCATGGCGAACACGAAATCCAGCAGCCCGGAACGGCGCGCCAGATATTCGCGGATCAGGCAGAGGCTGCGTACGTCGAGATTCTCCTTCCCGCGCCGCACGGCGTGCTTCACGAACCCGCCTTCCACCAGCTTGGCCAGAAACGCCGCGCAAGCGGCATCGACTTGGCCCTCGCCGATGTGATGCGGGAAGGGCGTCTCATCGAGCCACGCATCCAGCGCGGCGGCGAGTTCACGATGGCGCGGCTCGAAGAAGGGCCAGGAGAGGTAGGTTCTATCCGCCATCAATCACCCTCGAACACTGGCTTTTGCTTGTTGGCGAAGGCGAGGTACGCGCGCTCGAAATCCTTGGTTTGCATGCAGATGGCTTGCGCCTGCGCCTCCGCTTCCAGCGCCTGCTCCAGACTCATGTTCCATTCCATGTTGAGCTGGTTCTTCGTCATTGCGTGCGCAAACGATGGCCCGTTGGCGATGCCGCGCGCGAGCGCCTGCGCTTCCGCCAGCGGATCGGCGGTCAGCTTGTTGTAGAAGCCCCAGGCGGCGCCTTCGTCGGCGCTCATGCTGCGGCCGGTATAGAGCAGTTCGCTGGCGCGGCCGTGGCCGATGATGCGCGGCAGGATCGCGCACGCGCCCATGTCGCA
>DAOMPU010000466.1:0-1888 GCA_035444925.1 Terricaulis sp.
CTGGCGCTACAAGGTCGATCTGGTGCTGACGCCGGGGATCGAGGCGGTGGGCGTGGACGACGCCTTCCTCGAATATCGCGCCGAGGGCTGGGCGCTGTTTATCGGTGAGCACAACGTCACCAGCCCGCTGGAGGAGCGCACCTCATCGCTGGACATGCCGTTCATTGAGCGCTCGGCGCTGATCAATGCGTTCGGCTATGGGCGGCGCGCGGGGCTGGGCTTTCTGGCCGGCGGCGATCGCTGGAGCTTCGCGCTGGCGGCGCAGGGCGGCTCGATGAACGGCGCCGATGGCGAGGGCGACGTGGATGAATCGCGCGCGCTTTCAACGCGCTTTACGTTCGCGCCGCTGATCGGCGAGGGGCATGTGCTGCACCTCGGCATGCATGCGCGCCATCGCTATCAGAATGATGCGAACCAGCGCATTCGCGCGCGGCCATTGAATGGGCGCGATACGCGCTGGATTGATGCGACCTCCGCCGCCGCCAATCGCATCGCGGAAGACGATGCGTTCGGCGCGGAGCTGGTTTATGTGCGCGGGCCTTTCAGCGTGCAGGGCGAATACGCGGTGCTGCACGGGCAAACGCCCAGCGGCGCCTCGCGCGATTTCAGCGCGTATTATCTCGATGTGTCCTGGTCGCTCACCGGCGAAAGCCGGCCCTACACGGCCGAGGAGGGCGTGTTCGAAGCGATCGAGCCGCGCGCGCCGCTGGGCCAAGGCGGCTTCGGCCATTGGGCGCTTTCGGCGCGCTACGATCATGCCGATCTGAGCGACGGGCCTGATGTGCAGCGCGGCGAGCAGCGCGCGTATGCGATCGGGCTGGATTGGGTTCCAGCGGAAGATTGGCGCGTGAAATTCAACGTCGCGCACAGCGACATGGACCGCAGCCTCGGCCCGGACGACGAAGCCGACATCATTTCGCTGCGCGCCCAATACGCTTTTTGAAGGTTTCGTGACACTCGCGCCTGATGTGCAGGGCCGTCATGCAATTTTCGCGAAAGCGCGACCAACATGCGCCTCCCCTCCGCCAGCGGGATAGGCTAACAGGGCGCATCGGCGCGGCGCGCCGCGGGCGAGAGGGTCTCAAGTGAACCGCGATTTCACCGTTCGGCGCATGCGCTGGGGCGAACGCGCCATGGAGGGCGTGCTGTTTTTGGCCGCCGCGCTCGCGATCGCGATCGTGCTGGGCATTCTCTATGTCGTGATTTCGGAATCGGCCAAGTTTTTCGCCGAAGTGTCGATCGGTGAGTTTGTCACCGAAACGCGCTGGACGCCACTGTTCAGCGATCCGCAATACGGCATCGCGCCGCTTTTGACCGGCACGTTCATGTCCACTTTAGTGGCGCTCGCGGTGGCGGTGCCGCTTGGGCTCTTGGTGGCGATCTATCTTTCCGAGTTCGCCAGCGCGCGCACGCGCGAGATCATCAAGCCCTCGCTTGAGCTGCTCGCCGGGGTGCCGACGGTTGTGTACGGCTATTTCGCGCTGCTGTTTTTGACGCCGATCCTGCAATCTTTCATTCCCGGCCTGCCGGGCTTCAATCTGCTTTCGGCGGGCGTCGTGATGGGGCTGATGATCATCCCCTACATCGCCTCGCTTTCTGAAGATGCGATGCGCGCGGTGCCGCAAACGCTGCGCGACGGCTCGCTGGCCATGGGCACGACGCGGCTGGAAACCGCGTTCCGCGTGGTGTTTCCGGCCGCCATCTCCGGCATCGTCGGCGCCATTATCCTCGGCATGTCGCGCGCGGTGGGCGAGACCATGATCGTGGCCATCGCCGGGGGGCAATTGCCGCAGATCGTAACCACGCCCACCCAGCAAGGCGCGACGGTGACGGCGTTCATCGCGCAAGTGGCCCTGGGCGACATCGCTTTCGGCACGCTTGAGTATCA
>DAOMPU010000467.1:0-1882 GCA_035444925.1 Terricaulis sp.
TCGCGCGCGGCGCGGATTTTGAAACCTGCATCGAGAACATCGATATCGGCGGCCCGGCCATGATCCGTGCGGCGGCGAAGAATTACGGCTTCATCGCCGTGGCGACCGACGCGGAGGACATGGAAGCGATCCTCGCCGAAGCGAAGGCGCACGGCGGGACTTCTCTTGCGCTGCGCAAGAAGCTCTCGGCCAAGGCGTTTGCGCGCACCGGCGCGTACGACGCCGCGATCTCGGCCTGGTACGCCGCGCAGATCGAAGAGAGCGCCCCGGCGTGGCGCGCGTTCGGCGGCAAGCTGAAGCAGACCTTGCGCTACGGCGAAAACAGCCACCAGGGCGCGGCATTCTACATCAACGACGAAAAACGCTTCGGCGTGGCGACGGCCAAGCAGCTGCAAGGCAAGGAGCTGAGCTACAATAACCTGAACGACACGGACGCGGCGTTCGAGTTGGTCGCGGAATTCGATCCGAACGCGAGCGCGGCGGTGGCGATCATCAAGCACGCCAATCCGTGCGGCGTGGCGCTGGGGAACGATCTCTCCGAAGCGTATGCGCGCGCGCTGGAGTGCGACCCGGTGTCGGCGTTCGGCGGCATCATCGCGGTGAACCGCAAGCTGGATAAGGCCGCCGCCGAGCGGATGATCGAGATTTTCACCGAGGTCGTGATCGCACCGGAGGCCGATGAAGACGCGATCGCCGTGTTCGCGAAGAAGAAAAATCTGCGCCTGCTGGTGACAGGCGGCCTGCCCGATCCGGGCCAGCGCGCGCTGACGTACAAGACGCTGGCGGGCGGCTTTCTGGTGCAGGACCGCGATATTGGGCACGTGAGCGCGGCGGATTTGAAGGTCGTCACTAAGAAGGCGCCGAGCGAGGCGCAGCTGCGCGACATGCTGTTTGCCTTCACCGTATGCAAGCACGTGAAATCGAACGCGATCGTTTATGCGCGCGATGGGCAAACCGCAGGCATCGGCGCGGGCCAAATGAACCGGCGCGACAGCGCGCGGATCGCGGCGCTGCGCGCCAAGGAAGCGGCGGAGATGGCCAAGAAGCCCGGCTCGCTGGCCGATGGCTCAGCGTGCGCGTCCGACGCGTTCTTCCCCTTCCCCGATGGCTTGCTGCAAGCGGTGGAGGCGGGCGCCACCAGCGTGATCCAACCCGGCGGCTCGATCCGCGACGACGACGTGATCAAGGCGGCGGACGAAGCGGGCATCGCCATGGTGTTCACCGGGATGCGGCACTTCCGGCACTAGAGCCTTACGTTCCCAGCGCGCTCTCAATCGCGGCGCGCAGCTCTGCGCTTGTCGGCTCGGTGCGCGTGTTGAACGCGGCGATGACGCGGCCGTCGCGGCCGATCAGGATTTTGTGGAAGTTCCAGCCGGGCACGGCGCTTTCGCCAATCTGCTGTTCGGCCCAAGCGTAGAACGGATGGCGATCGGCGCCGATCACTTCGGTTTTCCCGGCCATCGGAAACGTGACGCCGTAATTCAGCGTGCAGAATTCTTGAATCTGCTCTGCGCTGCCCGGCTCTTGCCCGTTGAAATTATTCGATGGCACGCCCAGCACTTCAAAGCCGCGCGCCTGGTATTCGGAATAAATCTGCTGCAACCCTTCGTATTGAGGCGTGAAGCCGCATTCGGAAGCGGTGTTCACCACCAGCACCACTTCGCCGTTGAAGGCCGTCATCGGCACGCGCTCGGTCCAGAGGCCGGTGAACTGGAATTGGTAGGCGCTGCTCGCATCGGCGCCCGCCGGCTCGGCCGCTTGCGAGAAGCGGCGCTCATGCTCGGCCACGGCGGCGGCGACGGCGGCGTTGCGCTGCTCGGCCACGTCGGCGGTGGGCGGCTCGGGCGCGCGGTTGCAGGCGGCGAGCGCCACAAAAGCGGCC
>DAOMPU010000468.1:0-1872 GCA_035444925.1 Terricaulis sp.
GCAACCCGCCCGCGCGGGGTGCGCATGACGAAGCCTTGCTGCATCAGATAGGGCTCGATCACGTCTTCGATCGCATCGCGCGCTTCGGCCAAAGCCGCGGCCAGCGTTTCCACGCCCACCGGGCCGCCGGAATAGGTTTCCACCAAAGCATGCAGATAGCGCCGATCCAGCAGATCGAGCCCATCGCTATCGACATCGAGCCGCTTCAGCGCCGCATCGGCCACTTTAGCATCAATCACCGCATCGCCGGCGAAATCGCGCACGCGGCGGAGCAAGCGCACGGCCACGCGCGGCGTGCCGCGCGCGCGCTTGGCGATTTCCATGGCGCCTTCGGCATTCATCGGCGCGCCCAGCTTATCGGCCGCGCGCCGCACGATGCCGAGCAATTCGTCCGCCCCGTAAAACTCAAGCCGCACCGGAATGCCGAAGCGATCGCGCAGCGGCGTGCCGAGCAGCCCCGCGCGCGTGGTGGCGCCGACAAGCGTGAACGGCGCGAGATCAATCCGCACGCTACGCGCGGAGGGGCCTTCGCCGATGATGATGTCGAGATGATAATCCTCCATCGCCGGATAGAGGATTTCCTCCACCGCGGGCGCGAGACGATGGATTTCATCGATGAACAGCACGTCGCGCGGCTCAAGATTGGTCAAGAGCGCAGCAAGATCGCCGGCGCGCGCAATCACCGGCCCTGAGGTGGCGCGAAAGCCAACGCCCAATTCGCGCGCCACGATCTGCGAGAGCGTCGTTTTGCCCAGGCCCGGCGGGCCGAACAGCAAAACGTGATCCATCGCCTCGCCGCGCCCGCGCGCGGCCTCCACGAACACTTTGAGGTTCGCCTTCGCCGCGCCCTGGCCGACGAATTCGTCAAACCCTTGTGGGCGGAGCGCGCGGTCAGCCCCTTCTCCGGGCATGCGGGCGGCGGTGACGAGGCGTTCTGACTCGGACATGGGAGGCTTCTATCTGATTCGCAGTTCGCAATTCGTTCATGCCAACGTTTCGGCGCTGGGTTTCGGCGCAGGCGCATTGGCGCCGGGCGCGCCCTCTGATCTAACTTCCCTCAAAAGGCGGCCCGATGACCGCCAGAGCTTGAGGAGACGCCCTTGACCCATGCTGCCATTACCGGCTGGGGCAAAGCCATGCCGCCCGCGGTGCTGACCAATTCCGATCTCTCCACCTTCCTCGACACCAACGATGAATGGATCGTCTCGCGCACGGGCATGAAGGAACGCCGCATCAGCCACGTCTCCGGCATTGAGATGGCGGTGGTGGCTTCTAAGCGCGCGCTGGCGTGCGCGGGACTGGACGCGGGGGATGTTGATCTCATCGTTTACGGCTCGTGCTCGGCCGATGAGCAAGTGCCCAACGCCGCTTCCGGCGTGCAGGCCGCGCTCGGCGCGCAGCGCGCGGCGGCGATGGACGTGAACACCGCCTGCACGTCGTTTCTCTACGCGCTCTCCACCGCCACCGCGCTGATCCGCACCGGCGTGGTGCGCAATGCGGTGGTGATCGGCGTCGAGATCATCTCGCCTTACATGGATTGGGATAATCGCAACGTCTCGGTGCTGTTCGGCGACGGCTGCGCCGCTGTCGTGGTGCAGGCGAGCGAGAAGGAAGAAGGCGTGCTGGGCGAGCAGCTGGGCTGCATCGCCGATGCGCGCCATACGCTGCGCGTGCGCGGCATGGGCACGCTCTACACCAACCAAGGCGTTTCGCTGGGCGATACGTCCTGGGATTTTGACGGCCAGGAAATTTTCAAGCGCGCCGTGCAAGGCATGGCCCAAGCCAGCGCCGCCGTGATGGCCAAGTGCGGCGTCACCGCTGCGGACATCGATCTCGTCGTCCCCCACCAGGCCAATCTGCGCATCATCGAAG
>DAOMPU010000469.1:0-1870 GCA_035444925.1 Terricaulis sp.
CGGATGAGGGCGTTGATCTGCGCGGCTACGGCTTCGTGGCGCACGAACAAATGCCGCTCATCACCATCCGCGCCCCGCGCGACCTGGATTTGAGCCTCACCGGGGCGGGGCGCGCCGAAATTGGCGCGACCAACGACCTCACCCTCGATGTGAACGGCTGCGCCCACGCCAACGCCGCCGATGTCGCCAACGAGGCCAAAATTGATCTGAACGGCTCGGGCCAGATCGTGGTCGCCGGCGCCGGGGAGGCGCTGATCGACCTCAACGGCTCGGGTGAAGTGCGGGTCGAGACCGTTCGCGCCGGCGCCAACGCCGAGGTGAATGGCTCCGGCGGGGTGAGCATCGCCAATCTGACCGGTTCGCTCAGCATGGACAATCGCGGCTCTGGCTCGCTGGAAGTGCTCGCCGGTGCGGTAACCCAAGCCGACATTGAGCTCTTTGGCTCGGGCAAGGTGCGGTTGGCGGCCCCGACCGAACGGCTGGTGGTTTCCATCTTCGGCTCGGGCGATGTGGACGCCCCGGTGGCGATCGGCGAACTCGATGCTGAAATCTTCGGGTCGGGCGACGTGAGCGTCCAATCGGTCAGCGGCAGCGTGCGCCAGGAGGCGCGCGGCTCGGGGTCGGTGCGGATCGGCCAGTGACGGGGGCGGCGCGCGCGGCAAATCCCCTCACAAACGAGCCTTGACGCACCCCCTCAGCGCCTGTATCTGACCGCCCTTCGAGCCGGCCGTAAGCTTTGCTTAGACGCGGTTCGCAACTAACGCGACCTTCGATCCGAGCGCTGAAACAGCGCAGAAAACAAGGGTTTGAGGCGCGGAGCTCCTAAGGGCTCCGTCCAGTCGCGGTTTTTGCGAATCTCCCGTTGAGCTGAACGCCGTTTCGGAGCGGCGCAAAATTCGTCGGCGCGGAATAATCCGCGCCGTCGTGTTTTGCGTCTTGGGCCGCCCGGTGCGGCGCATGAATTTGGGAATATTGCGCAATGATGCAGCAAAATATCCGGATCAGGCTGAAAGCCTTTGATCACCGCACGCTCGATCTTTCCGCCAAGGAGATCGTGTCGACGGCGAAGCGCACCGGCGCGACCGTGATCGGCCCCGTGCCGCTGCCGACGCGCACTGAAAAGTTCACCGTCAACCGCTCGCCCCACATCGACAAAACCAGCCGCGAGCAGTTTGAAATCCGCACGCACAAGCGCGTGCTCGACATCGTTCAACCGACGCCGCAAACGGTCGATGCGCTGATGAAGCTCGATCTCTCGGCCGGCGTTGACGTGCAAATTCAAGTGCTCGGGTAAGCGAGATGGCTGAAGCTGAAAAATCGCGCCGCACAGGCGTTATCGCCCGCAAGGTCGGCATGATGCGCGTGTTCGCCGATGACGGCGCGCACGTGCCGTGCACCGTGCTCGATCTTGAAGGCTGCCAAGTCGTCGGCCGCCGCACCGTCGAAGCCGAAGCGTTCAAGAACGCCGCCGGTGAAGATGTCGCGCTGAAGCCGAAGAAGTCGCGCAAAAACGAAAAGCAGGCCCCGCCCGCGCGTGAAGCGAAGGGCGACGGCTATTCCGCCGTCGTGCTGGGCGCCGGCGCCGCCAAAGCGAAGAACAAGAGCCAGGCCGATCGCGGGCAGTTCTCCCGCGCCAATGTCGAGCCGAAAGAAATCGTGCGCGAATTTCGCGTGAGCGCTGACAGCCTGCTGCCGGTTGGCGCGGAGATTTCGGCGGACCATTTCGTGCCGGGCCAGAAGGTCGATGTTTCGGGCGTTTCGATCGGCAAGGGCTTCGCCGGCGCCATGAAGCGCTGGAATTTCGGCGGCATGCGCGCCACGCACGGTGTCTCGATCACGCACCGCGCGCACGGCTCCACCGGCCAGCGTC
>DAOMPU010000470.1:0-1854 GCA_035444925.1 Terricaulis sp.
CGGGGGCTTGGCTGTCGCGCCCGGGCTTGAGGTCAATTTCGGCGCGGTGATCACCACCTACGTCAACGGCGCCCCGGCGCTCGCCACCACGCTGACCTGGAGCGATAATAGCCAATTGGTCGAGCAGACCATCGGCGCGCTGGGCCAAAGCCTCGATGCGCTCTCGCCCGAACAACGCGCGCAACTCGGCCTCTCGGGCTTGGGCGACGCAGGCGGCGTCGTGATCGCCGACGCGGACGGCGTGACCGCGCTGGTGCACAACGTCACCGATGGCGCTTTGCAGAATATCATCGTGAACACGGCCACCGGGCGCAGTTTGAGCCAGGAGGTCGATGTCACGCTGACGCTGCCGGGCTTTGAGGCGGTTCAGGGCGCGCTGTTGCTAGAGCGGATCGGCATCCGGCTCGATGAAGACATGCGCGTCAGCATCGGCGGCACTTGAAGCCGCCTTCGCGCGCAATGCAGCCCAGCGAAATGATTGCCGCGGCGCACGCGCGCCCCTATCGTGCGCCAAAACGCGGGGCAAGGCAGCACCATGAATTTGAGGCAATTCGCGCCGCCGGTGGTGAAGCGGCTGTGGCGGCGCTTGCGCCAGCAAACCGCCCCGCCGCCGCCGAGCGCGGAAAGCCTGCGCGCCGCGGCGGACGAGCGCTCGCGCTACATCGTGCGCACGCTTGAGGGGCTGGCGGATGCGCCGGCGGCGCTAAACCCAAACCTGATCTTCGATATCGGCATGCATGTGGGGCAGGATTCCGATTTTTATCTGCGCAAGGGCTTCAATGTCGTCGCCGTCGAGGCGAACCCCCTGCTGGCGGCGGCCGGCGAAAAGCGCTTCGCGCAGGCGCTGCGCGAGCGCCGCCTCACGCTGCTGAATATCGGCGTTGGCGAGCAGCGCGGGCGCGCGGAGTTTCACGTCAATCTCGAGCTCGTTCAAGCCGGCCACCGCTTCACGCGGCATGCCCACCGCGCCGGTGAGCGTGGAGATGGTGACGATCGGCGACATCGTGCGCAAATTCGGCGTTCCTTATTATCTCAAGATCGACATTGAAGGCCTGGACGGCGCGGCGGTGCGCGGCCTCAGCGAATGCCCGGTCAAGCCGCGCTATGTCTCATTCGAAAACGGCGATCCGCCCTTGTTCGAACTGCTGGTGAAATTTGGCTATACCGGCTTCAAATTCATCAATCAGGCGGATGTGCCGGCGCAAATCTGCCCCGATCCCGCGCGCGAGGGGCGCACCATCGCGCACACCTTTCCCTATGGCGCCAGCGGCGCTTTTGGCGATGAGGCGCCAGGCGAATGGCTCGGGGTTGAAGCGATGCGCGAGATCGTCGGCGCGCACGCCGCCGCGCGCGCAAAGGGCGATTACGACGCGGTCAAGCAAGGCTGGTTCGATCTGCACGCCAAGCGAGACGCTTAAGCGGCCTCGCCCTCGCGCCGCCGGCGCAGCGCGGGATCGAGACGCCGGCGCGCCAAATCCCATACGCCGCTGAGCATCGCCGGCGCATGCGCGCCGTGCGCGGCGGCTTCCGCGATACGCCCGCCGCGCAGCGCCTCAAGCGCCAGCGCAGCCCGGCAGCGCCCCTCAAGCGCGCGCGCCGCGGGCCCCGCCTCGGCGTCGCCGCGCCACATCATCGCCAGCGCCAACATATCTTCGCGCAGCGCCTTGGAGGCGCGCGGCGCGATCGTCGCGGAGCCTTCGTGGCGGCGATAGCAATAGACGAGATCATCAACATGCCCGTGCGGCGCGCTGAGGCGCGCAAAACGCATCATGAAATCGCCGTCCGCGGCGAAGCGCAGCCGGGTTGAGAACGGCCCCGCCGCACGGAAAGCCTCGCGCCTGAAGAACCACGCGT
>DAOMPU010000471.1:0-1832 GCA_035444925.1 Terricaulis sp.
CGGCGACGGTGTGGCCAAGCCCGCGGCATAGCTCCGCCGCCTGCTGCATAGCGGCGCCCACATCCGCGTGCGGCGCGTTGCCGAGCGCGTTGTTGATATCGAGCTTGATGCGCAGGCGGCGCGTGTTCGGCCCGGTGACGAGGCCGATCGGATCGAACGCGCGCCCTTCGCCGCTGTTTTCCATCGCCGCCTGCCAGCCGGCCGTATCGCGCACGCTGCGCGAAACGCAGCCCTGCACGCTGATATTGGTCACGTCATTCGCGGCGCCGCCGCCAATATTGCGCGCGCGCGAAGGTTTGAGGCCCACAAGCCCGTTGCAAGACGCGGGAATGCGGATCGAGCCGCCGCCGTCGCTCGCATGCGCCACCGGCACGACGCGCGCGGCCACCGCCACGCCCGCGCCCCCCGAAGAGCCGCCGCTGGAGCGCTCGGTGTTCCACGGATTGCGCGTGGCCCCGCCCAGCATTGGCTCGGTGGTGGCGGTGAAGCCGAATTCCGGCGTAGTGGACTTTGCGAATGGCACAAGGCCCGCAGCCAGCATCGCGTCCATATAGGGCGGCTGCTCGGCGGCGATGTTGTTGGCGAAGGCGCGGCTGCCGTGCTTGGTGGCGTGCCCGGCCCAATCCATCAGATCCTTCACCAAGGTCGGCACGCCGGCGAACGGCCCCGTCAGCGCTTCGGCGGCGCGCGTGCGGCCGGCCTCATAGGCGGGCGTCACGATGAAATTCAGTTGCGGGTTCACGCGCTCGGCGCGCGCGATCGCAGCCTCCACGGCCTGCGTCGCGGTGATCTCGCCTTCGCGGATGCGCTGGGCGAGGCCCACCGCGTCGGAATCGCCCAGCGCGTCACTGCTTGGCGCGGTGCGGGCGCAGGCGCTGGTCAGCGCCCCCAAAGCGACAGCGTTCGCCATCAAGGCGCGGCGCGAAAGCGCGAAATTCATGAGCGTTCTCCCCGAGCCCGCTCAGCCGGCGGGTTTGTATGGGAACCTCGCGCGTGTGCGCCGGGCGATCAAGCTTGCCTTTGCGTCAATGCCGGGCGAGGAGGCGGGCATGGCCCGTCAGCGCGCCGATCTTCTGCTTGTCGCCCGCGGCCTGGTTGAGAGCCGCGCCAAAGCGCGCGCCGCGATCGAGGCGGGCGGGGTGCGCGCGAATGGCGTCGCGGTCGCCAAACCCTCCGACCTGATCGACGAGAGCGCCGAGCTGGACGTCGCGCCGCCGCACCCTTGGGTCTCGCGCGCCGGCGTGAAGCTGGCGCATGCGCTGGAAATGTTCGGCGTCGATCCTTCGGCGCGCGTATGCCTCGATGTCGGCGCCAGCACGGGTGGGTTCACGCACGTTCTGCTGACGCGCGGCGCGGCGCGGGTTTACGCGGTGGATGTCGGCCATGGCCAATTGCACGCGACGCTCCGCGCCGATCCGCGCGTGGTGAATCTCGAGCGCACCGACGCGCGCGCGCTGACGCCGGCTCTGTTTGCGGAACCGCCCAGCCTGATCGTCTGCGACGCCAGCTTCATCGGCGCGGCGAAGGTGCTCGCGCCCGCGCTCAAACTCGCCGCGCCGCACGCGGACCTCATCACGCTGATCAAACCGCAATTCGAAGTCGGCCCGCACAAGAACGCCATCCTGCCCGAAGCGGAAGCCCGCGCGGCGGCCGCGGCGGCGATTGAGGCGCTCGAGGGCCTTGCAGGCTTCGCCCGCGTCACGGTGACGGATTCGCCCATCCGCGGCGGCGATGGAAACCTCGAATTGCTGCTGCACGCGCGTCGCTGAAACTGCGCGTTGGAAAGTTGGAGCGCGGGCCCCCGGCCCACATCTTCCTGCGCGGCGTGCGCC
>DAOMPU010000472.1:0-1817 GCA_035444925.1 Terricaulis sp.
CTGCAAGGAACTTGCCGCCGAACAGGCCCTGCTCCTCGCCGGCCAACGCCGCGTTATGCCGGCGAGGGCGCCGGCGGTCCATATCGCTCACTCCGCCCGCGCGCTGATGATCTTGCCCGGATTGCGCGGCGGTTCGCCCTTGGGCAGCGCATCGACGGCTTCCATGCCTTCGACCACTTCGCCCCACACCGTGTATTGGCGGTCGAGGAAGCGGGCGTCGTCGAACACGATGAAGAATTGGCTGTTGGCCGAATTCGGATCGTTGGTGCGCGCCATCGAGCACACCCCGCGCACGTGCGGCTCGGCCGAGAATTCAGCCTTGATGTTCGGCTTGGAGGAGCCGCCCGTGCCGTTGAAATTCTTGCCGTCGCCCCCCTGGGCCATGAAGCCGGCGATCACGCGGTGGAACGGCACGCCGTTATAATAGCCTTCGTTGGCCAGATCGCCGATCTGCTTGACATGATTAGGCGCAAGGTCCGGGCGGAACTTGATCTTCACAACGCCCGTATCGAGCTCCAGAATCAGTTGATGAAAGGAATTATCGACCACCAGCGTCTCTCTCTTTCGCTATCGCGCGGCACGCGCGCGGGGACTTGTACATCGCAGACCGAAAAGTCAGCGCGCCGGTCACGGCGCGTGCGCTCGATCAGCTCACGGAAATCGGGGCCATCCGTGCGCAGCACGTAAATTGGCGCGCGTTCTTCGGGCGGCAAGTCCGCCGCCACGCGCACGGCCAGCATGCGGTCGGGATTGGCCGGAGGCTCGCCCACGGAGATCGCGTCCACCGCCTCCTGGCCCCACACCACGCGGCCCCAGACGGTATAAGTCTGGTTCAGCGAAGAGCGCGCGCCGCGCATCAGGAAGAATTGGCTGTTGGCGGAATTGACCGCGCTTGAGCGCGCCATCGACACCACGCCCCGGCAATGCAGTGCATTCGAGAGCACCCCGCGCGCATTGATCGCCAGCTGCGTATCCGGCTGGGTCTGGATCGGCAGCGCCTTGTAAAAGCCGAGCGGCCCATCGCTCTGCGCGGCGGCCTGCACGAACGGCATCGCCTGCGTGCGGCGGAAGCTGAATTCGGGGCTGAGGTCGGGCAGGTTCGAGGCGCCCTCGCCGGTGCCGAGCGGATCGCCGGTCTGCGCCATGAAGCCTTCGATCACGCGGTGAAACAGCACGCCGTTGTAAAAGCCAAGCCGCGAGAGCGTCTTGATCCGCTCCACATGATTGGGCGCGATCTCTGGATACATCTCCACCACGATGCGGCCATGCACCGTATCGATATAGAGCGTGTCCTCAGGATTGAGCTCGCGCCAATTGCGCGGGTCCGGCCGCTCCTGCGCCAGCGCGCTCCCTACAAGCCCCAGCGACAAAGCCGCCGCGGCCAACATTCCGCCCAAACGCAGCATTCAAGACACCCCGAACTTGGCCTTCAGTCGTCCTTCTACTTCCTTGGGCACGAAGTGCGCGACATTTCCTTGCAGTCGCGCGATTTCTTTGACGAGCCGGGACGCGATCGCCTGGTGCGTCGGGTCGGCCATCAAAAATATAGTCTCCACGGCGGGATTGAGCTTCTGGTTCATGCCCACCATGGCGAATTCGTACTCGAAGTCGGCGACCGCTCGAAGTCCCCGGACGATGATTTGCGCCCCTACGCTCTCGGCGAACTTCATCAGCAATGTGTCAAAAGGTTGGACGACGATCTCCGCGTCCTTGATGCGGGCGCACTGCTCCTCGACCATTTCCACGCGTTCGGCCAAGGAAAACAACGGCCCCTTATCCTGATTGACCGCCACCCCGATCACCAGCCGATCCACCAG
>DAOMPU010000473.1:0-1815 GCA_035444925.1 Terricaulis sp.
CCCAGGTGAGGTTCAGCCCGTCGAACGCCGGGTAGCGGCGCTCAAGCTTGGTTAGTACGCGCAGCGTCTGGGCGTTGTGATCGAAGCCGCCATAAGGCTCCATGCACGCATCCAGCACGTCCTCGCCGGTATGCCCGAAGGGCGGGTGGCCGAGATCGTGCGCGAGGCCCAGGGCCTCGGCCAATTCATCGTCCAGCCCCAGCCGGCGCGCGACGGCGCGGGCGATCTGGGCCACTTCCAGCGAGTGGGTCAGCCTTGTGCGGTAATGATCGCCCTCGTGGGCGACGAACACCTGAGTCTTGCCCTTGAGGCGGCGGAAGGCGCTGGCATGGACGATCCGGTCCCGGTCGCGTTCAAACGGGGTGCGGGCGGAGCTCTCCGGCTCGCCATGCAGGCGACCGCGCGAACGCTCATGGGCGGTGGCGTAGGCCGCGCGCGGGGGCCGGCGATAGCCGCTTTCCACCGCTTTGGCGGGGCTCTCCCCCCTTCCGCTCAGCGCCTGAGACACGTTCGCCCTTCTCATCAAACCCGGGTTGGGACCATATATGGGTCTAAATATGGGACCAAGCGGTTGAGAAATCGCCCCCGCCAACCAGCAGGACCACGTTGATTCATGGCTGATGTCGCCCTCTCCCAAGCCGCCGCCGCCCAGATCCGGGCCGTGGTCGCGGCCGAGCCCGCGGGCGCGGGGCTGCGCGTGGCGGTCGAAGGCGGGGGCTGCTCGGGCTTCCAGTACGAGATCAACGTCGCCCCCGCGCCAAACGCAGACGATCTGATCGTCGAGCGCGACGGGGCGCGGCTTTTCGTTGACCCGATTTCGCTGCCCTTCCTGCTCGGCTCGGAGGTCGATTGGGTGGATGAGCTGATCGGCGCCGCCTTCAAGGTGAAGAACCCCAACGCCAAGTCGTCCTGCGGCTGCGGCGTCAGCTTCGCGGTCTAACGTGTTCGCCGAGAAAAGCGCGCTTGATCGCGGGCTCGACGCTTTTGAGCGGCGCGACTGGAAGCGTGCGCGCAAGCATCTGGAAGAAGCGCTGCAGCGCGAAGAGCGCGCGGTGGGGCATTATCATCTCGGCCTGCTCTATTGGCGCGGCCTTGGCGGCCCGCGCGAAGTGGAAGCCGGCGCCGATTGCTTCGCGCGCGCGGCGGCGCAAGCCTATCCGGCCGCGCAGACCGCGTACGCGATGGCGCTGCGCGCGGGCGTGGGCGTCAAGCGTGACGTTGAAACCGCGCGCACGCTGTTTCGCGACGCCGCTGGCGCGGGCGATTCTACCGCGATGATCGAACTCGCGACGCTGAGCCCGCCAGATGATGCGCGCTATTGGATGTTGCGCGCCAGCGAAATGGGCGCGACGAGCGCGATGGCCTATTACGCCGACATGATCATGGCCCAAGACCCGACCGAGGCTTTGGCCTGGCTCTACGCCGCCGCCGCGCTTTCCGGCGAAGACAGCGCGCGCAAACGCGCCGCAGCGCTGGCGCGCGAAATGAGCGCCAAGGAAATCGACGCGGCGCAAAAGGCCGGGCGCAGCTATTCCAAACGCATTCAGGATAAAGGGCGCAAGCAGCGATGAATGTCGATGAAGCGCTGAAGGCGCGCGTTTCGATCCGCGCGTTCAAGCCCGATCCGCTGCCGCAAGCGCTGGTGCGCGAGATTATCGAGATCGCCCGCTTCGCTCCCTCTGGCGGCAATCTCCAACCCTGGCGCGTGATCGCGGTGGCGGGCGCGGAACGGGACGCGGTGGTTGCGTTGGCGCAAGCCAATCTGCCGGGCGATGACGCGCCCTATCCGGTCTATCCGGAGAACCTCTGGGAGCC
>DAOMPU010000474.1:0-1778 GCA_035444925.1 Terricaulis sp.
AACGAGATTATAGACGAAACTGTCGTAATTATCGATGACGAGGATCATGGGGCCCGGGCCTCAAGCAGAACAAACGAAGGCTTTAGTCGCGCTCGTTCGCACGCCATCGGGAAGCGGGGGCCGGCCAGAACTTCATGCCCCCTCTATAGCTGAAAAGAGTGACCTGCCTAGCCGCTTCGCCTTAAACTAGGCGCCGCCGCCGCGCGGCAGGGCGTGGGAGGAGATGGCCATGATCAGCTTCTTTGGCGTGAAAAACATCGAGGAGATCGATTTCCCCAAGCTGGTGCGGCAGCTGCCGAACCGGCCAAGCGGCTGGAACCCGTTCAGCACGCAGGGCCAATACATCCGCGCCATCCTAGAATCTTACCCGATCCTGCTGCAGCATGAGATCAACACGCCGCGCCGGCTTGCGCATTTCATCGGGCAAGGCCTGGTTGAAACAAACTTTCTGCAAGCGAAAGCGGAGAACCTCAACTACAGCCCCGCGCAGCTGAAGAAGGTGTTTGGCCACAAGTTCGCCAGCGATGCGGAAATCGCCGCTTACGCAAACAAGCCCGAGAAGATCGCCAACCGCGTCTATGCCGATCGCATGCAGAACGGGAATGAGGCGTCGGGCGATGGCTGGCGCTATCGCGGGCGCGGCTTCTTCCAGATCACCGGCAAGCAGAACTACATCAAATACGGCGAACTCGCCGGCCTCGACCTGGTAGGCGAACCTGAAATCATGGAGCGCAACCTCAAGCGTTCGGTGCAGGTTGCCGCGGCTTATTTTCAACGCACCGGGCTCGCTGATTTCGCCGATCGGGACGATGTGGCCGGGGTTTCGCGCGGGGTGAATCGCGGCGACCCGCGTTCGCGCGCGCCCGCGCACGGCGAAGCGGCGCGCATACAATGGACGGCGGCCGCCACCGCCTTGGTGCGCGACCCAACGACCTTGCTGGCGGCGGGCGCCGTCAGCGGTGCCCAGAGCACGCTGGGCGTGGGCAGCATGGGCGATCGCGTGCGCGAAGTGCAGACGTGGCTGGATACGTTGGGGTACGCGGTGGGCGCCGCCGACGGCGTCTATGGCCCGGCCACGCGCCGCGCGGTGCTTGCATTTCAGGATGAGCACAGCCTGCCTGTCACTGGCGCGGTGGATGAAGCCACACACGTCGCGCTGCGGCGCGCGCTCGATATCCCGGTGGCGCCGGGTGAATCGCCGGCTGACGTTGCGGATCCGCCGCCGGCCATGACCGATGCGCCGGCGCCCACGCCAATCGTGGAGGTTCCTGCGCCCCAGCCGAGCGTGGATGCGCGCCCGGAAGAAAACGTAGCGCCGGACCCGACCCCACAAGCTGCGCCAGAAACACCGGCCGATGCGGCCCCAACGCCGCCTGCGCCGGCAATGACGTCACCCGAGCCAGCCGCTGACGCAGAGCCCATAGCGCCCGAAGCGCCTACCGCCGCTGAGGCTGCGCCAGCCGCAGCGCCGCTTATTTTTCAGGCTCCGCCCGAAGCGCCGTCTGATCAGCCGCCAGAAGCGCGCCCGCCCAGCGCGTGATCCTTATGCGTAGCGCCAGGCTTCCGCCGCCGCGCGAAAGAGGGCGCGGGATTTGTGCTGGGTTTCCTGCAGCTCTGCTTCAGCGTCGCTGTCAAGCACCACGCCGCCGCCCGCCTGCACATGCAGCGCGCCGTCTTTGACGATCGCGGTGCGCAGCGCGATGCACGTGTCCATATCGCCGCCTGCGCCGAAATAGCCCACGCCGCCGGCATAGACGCCGCGTGCATGCGGCTCGAGT
>DAOMPU010000475.1:0-1770 GCA_035444925.1 Terricaulis sp.
GCGCCGCCGATGACGCAGATTTCCCCCGCCCCGCTCCGCTGCGCCATGGCGCGCGCTGCCGCACACATGGCGGCAAGAGCGGTGAAGACCCAAGCGCCTTCGGCTTGGAAATTGGCGTCGCGCGTCAGCACGAGGTTTTCGCGGCCGGGCAGCGGGCGCTTGGGCAGGCTGTCCCACGTCTTGCGCCCCATCAGCACCGGCTTGCCAAGCGTGGCCGCTTTGAAGCGCTTCAAATCGGACGAGAGCCGCCACGGCAAGGCGCCGTCGCGGCCAATCACGCCGTTCTTGGCGATGGCGAGGACGAGCGTGAGTTTGGGGGGCGCGGCGTTTTCGGGCACGGCGCGTTCTAATCCGCTTAGCCGCTAACGCGCAAACCAGATCACATGCCGTGCGCCCTTGCCCGCGCGGGCGCGCACGCCCGCCTCCTCCACGCGAAAGCCTGCATCTTTCAGCCGGCGCGTGAATTTGGCGTCCGGCCCGGCGGACCAGATCGCCAGCACGCCGCCGGGTTTGAGCGCCGCTTTCGCGGCGGCGAGGCCCTTGGCGTTGTAGAGCCGATCATTGGCGGCGCGGCTGAGGCCGTCCGGGCCGTTATCGACGTCGAGCAGGATCGCGTCATAGCCGCCTGTGCTGATCGCATCGGCCACATCGCCGATGATGATTTGGACGCGCGGATCGTCGAGGCAGCCGGCCGTGAGCGCCGCCATCGGCCCGCGCGCCCATTCGATGATCTCCGGCACGAGCTCGGCCACGCTGACGCGCGCGTTTGCGCCAAGCCGCGCGAGTGCGGCGCGCAGCGTGAAGCCCATGCCGTAGCCGCCGATCAGCAGATGCGGCGCGGGCGTTTTGAGCCGCTCAATCGTCATCAGCGCCAGCGCTTCTTCAGAGCCCGCCATGCGGCTCGACATCAGCTCGTTAGGGCCGAGCGCGATGGTGAATTCATCGCCGCGTTTATAGAGGCGCAATTCGCCCCCGCCGGGAATTTGCGCTGTGGCGAGGTGTTCGCGGGGGATCATGGGGTCTTCTACGCTCCCTCTCCCTCCTTTGGGAGGGAGAGGGTTGGGTGAGGGTGGAGCGCAGTGGCCTGAACGATGCTGCGCGGCTTTCTCTGACGCCGCCGCCCCCTCACCCTGCCCTCTCCCCCTCTCGGGGGAGAGGGTTCATCACACCGCGATCGGCGCCTTGATGCCCGGATGCGCCGTGTAGCCTTCGAGTTTGAAATCACCGTACTCGAACGCGAAAATGTCTTTGCGCTCGGGATTGATCCCCATGATCGGCGGCGCGTACGGCGTGCGCGTCAGCTGCAAACGCGCTTGCTCGAAATGGTTGTGATAGAGGTGCGCGTCGCCGAAGGTGTGGACGAATTCGCCCGGTTGCAGCCCCGTCACTTGCGCCATCATCTGCGTCAGCAGCGCATAGGAGGCGATGTTGAACGGCACGCCGAGAAACACATCGGCGCTGCGCTGATAAAGCTGGCAGCTCAGCTTTCCGTCCGCGACGAAGAACTGAAACAGGCAATGGCATGGCGGCAGCGCCATCTGATCGACCTCCGCCGGATTCCAGGCGCTGACGATGTGGCGGCGTGAGTTTGGATTAGTGCGGATGCTTTCGACCACATTGGCGATCTGATCGATCACGCGGCCGTCCTTGGCCTCCCACGAACGCCATTGCTTGCCGTAGACGGGGCCGAGTTCGCCCTCTTCGATGGCCCACTCGTCCCAGATCGTGACGCCCTGCTCTTGCAGCCAGCGCACGTTGCTGTCGCCGCGC
>DAOMPU010000476.1:0-1765 GCA_035444925.1 Terricaulis sp.
CAGCGCTGCTGGCGATGGCCGATTGCCCGCCGCCCGCGGCGATGGTGCATTTCCCAAATCCCGCGCCGATCAGCACGATCACGTGGTCGATCGATTTGCTGGGCGCGCCTTTGAGCGCGGAGGGCTGGCGCCTGCTGCGCTCATCCAGCGATCACGCGCGCGATGGCTATTCGATGCAGAACATGATGATGTGGGATGAAGCGGGCGCGCCGCTGGCGATCGGGCGCCAGGCGGTGGCGATTTTTGTGTGAGGAGCGCGCGATGTTTCAAGACAAGACCTGGTGGATCACGGGCGCATCCTCCGGCATCGGCGCCGCGCTGGCGCAGGCGCTCGGCGCCAGGGGCGCGCGGCTTATCCTTTCCGGGCGCAACGAAGCGGCGCTGAAGGATGTGGCGGCGCAGATCAAAACCGAGAGTTTGATCCTGCCGTTTGAAGCCACTGATTTTGCGAAGCTGCCTGAGATCGTCGCGAAGGCATGGGATTGGGGGCCGGTGCACGGCCTCGTCAACAATGCCGGCATTTCGCAGCGTTCGATGGCGGTGGATACTTCGTTTGATGTGTTCGAGCGGATCATCGGCGTTGATCTGATGGCGCCCATCGCGCTGACGCAGCGTGTGTTGCCGCTGATGGTCGGCGCCGGCGGCGGGCAGATCGTGGCGATCTCCAGCGTCGCCGGCATTATCGGCGCGCCGTTGCGCGCGGCCTATAGCGCGGCCAAGGCCGGCATTCTCGCCTATCACGACAGCGTGCGCGCGGAGACGGCGCATCAGGGCGTGAAAGTGCTGGTGGTGGCGCCCGGCTCGGTGCGGACCAATGTTTCCAAGAACGCGCTGGATGGCAAAGCGCAGGCGCGCGGCGTCAGCGATAGCGCGATCGATAACGGCATGCCGGCCGATGTCGCGGCTGGGCGCATTGTCGCCGCGCTCGAAGCGGGCCAGCGCGAATTGATCCTGGCCGAAGGCATGGAGGCGCAAGGCGCGGCGCTGCGGCGCAGCGATCCCGATCAAGCGTTCGACCTGATGGCGAAGCTGGTCGCCAGCGGGTACGCAAAGAAGCTGGGCGCGGAAAACTAAGTGTAGCGTTTCGTGGTGCGCTGCTCGCCCACGTCCGGCGCTTGCTTTTCCGCGCCCGCATAGCCGGTGAGGCGGTCGGCGACGAAGGGATTGGTTTGCCGCTCGCGCCCGAACGTGGAGGTGGGGCCGTGGCCCGGCACGAACGCCATCTCATCGCCCAGCGGCCAAAGCTTCTGCGTGATTGAATCAATCAGCTGCTGGTGATCGCCGCGCGGAAAATCGGTGCGGCCGATCGAGCCGGCGAACAGCACATCGCCCACGAAGGCGATTTTGAGGTCCTTGTTGTGGATCACCACATGGCCCGGCGTGTGGCCGGGCGTGTGCGAAACATCGAAGCTGACGCCTTCGAACTCGAGCACTTCGCCATCCTCGAAATAGCGATCGGGCGTGACGTTACGCAGGCCCGCGACGCCGTAACGCTGGGCGGCGCTCTCGATCTGGTCGAGCCAGAATTGATCTTCCTTGTGCGGGCCTTCGACGGCGACGCCGGTGCGCTCGCGCAATTCGGCGGCGGCGCCGGCGTGATCCAAATGGCCGTGCGTCAGCCACATCCGAGTGAGGGTGAGGCCAAAATGATGCAGCGCGTCGATCAGGCGGTCCGCGTCGCCGCCGGGATCGACCAAAGCGGCGCGCTTGGTTTCCTCATTCCAGATCAGCGAGCAATTCTGCTGCAGCGGGGTGACGGGAATGA
>DAOMPU010000477.1:0-1758 GCA_035444925.1 Terricaulis sp.
TCGGCTGGGGGCGGCAAATCCGCTCGTACGTGCTGCAGCCGTATCAGATGGTGAAAGATCTGCGCACCGGGCACGAAACCTCCGATACGGGCGGCGTGCTGGACGGCGATCTCGATGATTTCATGGCGGCATCGCTTGCGCAGCGCGTGCAAGGCGGGGGCGAGCCGGTGGCGGACATCGAGTGAACGCGCCAGGCCTCACCGAGCCCGAGCCGGGCGGCATGCTGGCCGAGATGCAGCGCGCGCGCCTCAAGGGCGATAGCGCGCTGACCACGTTTCAAGGCATGCGGTTTGATGAAATCATCATCCCGCGCGCGGCCGATGAGGGCGAGGCGGGCGCGTTTGTGGCCGCGGTGAACGCATACGCCGCAAGCATGATGCAGGAGATGCATTTCCTGCCGGGCGAATTCGCCTCGGAAGCCGCGTATTGCTATTACGCGCACGATTACGTCACGCTCGCGCTGGCGGGCGGGCATGCGGAATATTGGGCCAATCGCAGCGCCGATGCGGTGGCGATCCGCTGCGCGGGGCACGGCCTCAAAAGCATGCTGGCCGATCCCCATTACGAGGTGTTCGCCACGCTGACGCAGCTGATGAGCGCCGATCAAAAAGCGGTGCGCCGTTTGCTGAAGCAAAAGCGCTGGCGCCATGCCGGCGCGGGCCTGCGCGCGCTGGACGATAAGCTGAAAGACCTGGCGGCCTCCGAGCCGCTGGCCCAGCGCCAGCGCGCGTGGCTGAAAAGCCTGCGCAAGCTGCGCGTGATCGATGCTTTCGAAGCGGGCGCCTACAATTCCGCCTACGAAGCGGCCAACCCGCTGCGCGCGCGCCGCCGCGCCGAAAGCGATCGCCTGCGCGCCGAGCGCGAAAAGAGCGACCCGACCTATCGCACCGTGCGCGCGCTGACCGACATGGCGGGCCTGCGTTTTCTCGATCTCGGCGATGGCGGCGCGGGGCCGATGCGCGCGATCTGGGCCGAGGGGCCGGATCGGCGCGGTTTCGTGCGCCGCGTCAGCACCGATCGCGGCGACCGCGCGGCGGTGTTTTACCGGGAAGGGCGCTTCTTCCGCTCCTACCTCGCGGTGCTGCTGGAAGAGGGCCAGCCGCTGCCCGCCGGCTCGCTGACGCTGAGCAAGGAAGAGTACGAAGCCATCGTTCCGGCGTACGCACGCCGCTAGCGGCGGCTGCGCGTTCCTCGGCCTCTAATGACCCTCTCCAGTTGAGGGGTGGACAAATCTCGACGTATGAAAACTGGAGCGCGCGGCCCCTGCCACGCATGCCTTGCAAAAAATGCGGGCCAGCGGGCCCGCGCTCCAACTTTCATACCTCACCGCGCCCCTCGATTCAGTCGGCCTTGACGGCGCTTGATTGATCGTTCAAACAAGGACGTATGAACACGCTCAGCGCGCGCGAGAAGATCATTCAGGCGGCGATGGAGCTGTTTTGGCTGAAGGGCTACAATTCCACCTCGATCGCCGATCTTTTGAGCCGCACGCAGCTCAATTCTGGCAGCCTCTATCATGTGTTTCCCTCCAAGCAGGACGTGCTGATCGGCGTGCTTGAGGCGTATCGCGACGGGATCGAGGAGATGCTGCTGGAGCCCGCTTGGGGGCAGGTGAGCGATCCGATCGAGAAGATTTTTGCGCTGCTGAACGGCTATCGCACCATGATCGCCGAGAGCGATTGCACTTATGGCTGCCCGATTGGCTCGCTGGCGCTGGAGCTGCACGAGCCCGATCCGCGCGTGCGCGAATTGCTGGCG
>DAOMPU010000478.1:0-1746 GCA_035444925.1 Terricaulis sp.
GCCACGGCCGCCGTCTCATCGCCCGGATCGCCGCCGACATCGACCACGGCCAACCCCACCGCCCGGTAGAGCGAGCCCGTATCCAGGCGCTTCAGCCCAAAACGCTGCGCCAGCGCCTTGGCGATCGTGCCCTTGCCCGAGGCGGTCGGTCCATCAACGGCGATAATCATACGCGCCGCTTAGCAGAGCGCCCGCCGCTGCGCGAGCGGCTTTGCTGACGCTGCGTCCGGCTTGACACGGCAGCCTCAAACGCGCGGATTCCGCGCATGAGCGAACATTTCGATGTCCTGATCGTCGGCGCCGGCATTTCCGGCGTAGGGGCCGGCTATTATCTGCAGCGCGATTGCCCCGGCAAAAGCTATGTGATCCTCGAGAACCGCGAGAATATCGGCGGCACCTGGGATCTCTTCCGCTACCCCGGCGTGCGCTCCGATAGCGACATGTTCACGCTCGGCTATTCCTTCAAACCCTGGAAGGAAGAGAAGGCCATCGCCGACGGCCCCTCGATCTGGAAATACGTCAACGAGACCGCGCAAGAGCACGGCATAGATCAGCACATCCGCTTCAAGCGCCGCGTGGCGCGCGCCAGCTGGTCAAGCCAGCACGCGCGCTGGACCATCGAGGCCGAGCACGAAGGCGGCGTGGAGACCTACACCGCCAATTTCCTGCTGATGTGCGCCGGCTATTACAATTACGAGGAGGGCTTCGCGCCCGCCTTCAAAGGCGCCGATCGCTTCGCGGGGCGCATCGTCCATCCCCAGCATTGGCCGGAGGATTTGGATTATGCCGGCAAGCGCGTGGTGGTGATCGGCTCAGGCGCCACCGCCGTTACGCTGGTGCCGGCGATGAGCGATAAGGCCGCGCACGTCTCCATGCTGCAGCGCTCGCCCACTTACGTGGTGTCGATGCCGGCGATCGATCCGATCGCCAATTGGATGCGCAAGCACTTGCCCAAGCAATTCGCCTACGACGCCTCGCGCTTCATCCGCATCGTCTTGCAGCAATTTTTCTTCCGCCGCGCCCGCGCGCGCCCCAAGCAAGTGCGCGAGCGGCTGCTGGGCCTGATCCGCGAGCAGCTCGGCCCCGAATACGACATGGGCCATTTCACCCCGCGCTATAATCCTTGGGAGGAGCGGCTTTGCCTGGTGCCGGACAACGACATGTTCTTGGCCATCAAGGAGGGCAAAGCCGACGTCGTCACCGATACGATCGAGGCGTTTGATGAGAACGGCATTCAGCTCGCCAGCGGCGCGCATCTGCCGGCCGACATCATCGTCACCGCCACCGGCCTCAATCTGCGCCTGTTCGGCGGCATCGACATGCGCGTGGACGGCGAAAAGAAAGAGAGCGGAGAACTCTACGCTTACAAGGGCTGCATGTATTCCGGCGTGCCGAACTTCGCCAGCGTGTTCGGCTATCTCAACGCCTCATGGACGCTGCGCGCCGATCTGATCAATCAATATGTCTGCCGCCTCATCAATTACATGGATGAGTATGGCCTCGCCTCCGCCACCCCGCGCATGAAGCTGGAAAACATCGAAGAGCGCCCGTTCGCGGATTTTTCCTCCGGCTATTTCAAGCGCGCCGCGCACCTCTTGCCCAAGCAAACCACCGCCGCGCCCTGGAAGCAGAGCCAATCCTACAGCCAAGATCTGATGGATTTGCGCTTCGGGCAACTGGAGGACGGCGTGCTGGAGTTCGCGAAGAAGCCAGCGCCCGCGCCTACACTGAAAGAACCGGCGAGCG
>DAOMPU010000479.1:0-1741 GCA_035444925.1 Terricaulis sp.
AGAAGATCATGATCAGGCCGTGATAGGTGACGATCGAATTGTAATAATGCTTGGCCGCGTCGATGTCGTGAATCCACGGCAGCGAGGTCAGCACGCCTACGCCCGGCTCGGCCAATTCCCAGCGGATGAGGCCCGACAGCGCGCCCCCGATCAGCCCCGCGATGATCGCGAAGACGAGGTACATCGTGCCGATGTCTTTGTGGTTGGTGGAATAGACCCACCTTTTCCAATCAAACAGACTGGGGCGGTGATCATGATGATCAGCGTGTCCCTCGGCGTGTACGGATTCGTTGGCCATCTTCCCGTCCCGACAAGCAATTCAAACCGCGGCGCGCGCGCCGCTCAAGCAATTCCAAACGACCGGCGCACGCGCCGTTCAAGCGCATGCCGCCGCGATCCTCTTCACAGCGCGGGGCCCGCGGCGGCGCCCCGAGCGCTTAGCTTCTTCACCGCGTCGGCGTCGCCGCAGACGCGGCCGGTTCAGCGCCCGGCGCCGCAGGCGCGGCGGGTGCTTCGGCGGCGGGGAACGCCCCGCCCTGCGCGGCCACCCACGCCTCGAACTCGGCGCGGCTCACCGCGTGAATCTCGATCGGCATGTAGGCGTGGTTCAGGCCGCACAATTCAGAGCACTGGCCGTAATAAACGCCAGGCGTATCGACGTTGAACCAGGTCTCGTTCACGCGGCCCTGGATTGCGTCTTCCTTCACGCCGAACGCGGGCATGGCGAAGGAATGGATCACGTCGTTCGACGTCACCAGCACGCGCACGGTGGTGTCGACAGGCACGAGCAGCGGCTCCGTCGCCGCCAGCAGATACGGGCGCCCCTGGGCGCGCGCTTCTTCTTCGGGCAGCAGGTTCGCGGCGATCGCGACGCCGAGATCGGGATATTCAAGGTTCCAGAACCACGAATTGCCGACGACCTTCAGAGTCAGTTCAGCTTCGGTGGCGATGCGTTCCTGCTTGTAGATCAGCGGGAAGGATTTCCAGGCGATGGCCACCAGGATCAGCACGGGCACGATCGTCCAGATCACTTCGATGGTGACGTTGTGCGTGAATTTTTTCGGCGTGGGATTGGCGGCGGCGTTGTAACGCACGATCACCCACAGCAAGAGCGCAAGCACGAACACCGAGACGACGATGATGATCGGCAGCAGGAAATTATGGAAATCCGTAATCTCGCGCATGACGGCGGTGGCGGGTTCTTGCAGATTGATCCCGCCTGGGTGCGGCGCGCCCACGGCCGCGGCCGCGGCCCCGCACAACGCTACGCTTGCCGCCAATGCGGCGCTTGCGAACAAAGCCCCTCGCGTCACGCAATCGCTCCTTACAGACTCACCAGCGGTATGGCGCGGGCTGACGCTCGCGCCTATAGTCGCCGGGCGCGGCATTCGACCGCGCCTTGCCGACTTTCTCAGCCCGCGGGGTGCTAGCATGAGCCGGGCGCGGCTTCCAAGGCGCATTCCGATCGCATGGACGCTGGCCGCCCTGGCGGCATGCGGTTCAGCGCTGGCGCAGACCAGTTCCGGGCGCGAACGCGAGGTGGGATCGCGCACCACGATCGGCGCCCCGGCGGCCCAGCAATGCAGCCAATTTGTCGCCCAAGGGGTCGTCAGTGATCAGGCGCTGGACGCCTGCAACCGCGCGCTCTCCACCGAACGGCTGAACCGCCAGCTTGAGATCGCCACCCATATCAATCGCGGCGCGCTGCACCTGCGCCGGCGCGAGGGCGAGGCCGCCTTGG
>DAOMPU010000480.1:0-1727 GCA_035444925.1 Terricaulis sp.
CCGATGTGGCGGCCATCATGATCACCAACCCGAACACGTGCGGCCTGTTCGAGCCCGAGATCAAGAACATCGCCGACGCGATCCACGCCGCCGGCGCGTATTTCTATTGCGACGGCGCGAATTACAACGCCATCGTCGGCAAGGTGCGCCCCGGCGATCTGGGCGTCGATGCGATGCACATCAATCTGCACAAGACGTTCTCGACGCCGCACGGCGGCGGCGGGCCGGGCGCGGGGCCGACTGTGCTTTCCGAAGCGCTCGCGCCGTTCGCGCCCGTGCCGCATATCGTGCTGCGGGGCAATCAGCGCGAACTGGTGGAGCATGCCGAAGGCACCCAAGCGTTTGGCCGCATGTGCGCGTTCCACGGCCAGATGGGCATGTTCACACGCGCGCTCACCTACATGATGAGCCATGGCAGCGATGGCCTGCGCCAAGTCGCCGAGGATGCCGTGCTGAACGCGAACTATCTGCTCGCGCGCCTCAAGCCGCATTTCAGCGCGCCGTTCGGGGAGCGGCCCTGCATGCACGAAGTGCTGCTGGACGACAGTTCCATCAAGCCCAAGGGCGTGGAGACCATCGATATGGCCAAGGCGCTGCTGGATGAGGGCTATCACCCGTTCACGACCTATTTCCCACTCGTGGTTCACGGCGCGATGCTGATCGAACCGACGGAAACCGAGCCCAAGCGCGAGCTGGATCGCTTCGCTGATGTGATGATCGCGCTGGCCGAGCGCGTGAACGCGGGCGAGGTGGAATTCTTCAAACAAGCGCCGACGCTGACGCCGATGCGCAGGCTCGACGATACGCGCGCCGCGCGTCAGCCCAAACTGCGCTGGCGGCGCGGCAGCAACGAAGCGCCGGCGCAGGCGGCGGAATAAAAGAACGGGAGTGGGGACGATGATCCGATCGATGCTGGCGCCGCTGGCGGGCGCGCTTTTGCTCGCAAGTTGCGCGAGCGCGCCGCAGGAGGCCGCGCGCACCTCCTATCCGGCCACGCGCACCATGGATCACACGGAGACGCATTTCGGCGTCAATGTCGCCGATCCCTATCGCTGGCTTGAGGGCGATGTGCGCACCACGCCCGAGGTCGCGCAATGGGTTGAGGCGCAGAACGAGGTCACGCGCGCGTATCTCGACGCTTTGCCGGGCCGGCAGGCGATCGTGAGCCGCTTGCAGGCGCTCTGGAATTACGATCGCTTCTCCACGCCGGTCGCGCGCGGGCAGCGCCTCTTCTTTACGCAGCAAACCGGCCTGCAAAATCAGCCTGCGCTTTACGTGCAGGATGGCGACGCCGCGCCGCGGCTGCTGATCGATCCGAACACTTGGGTGGCCGATGGCGCAAACGCGATCGGCTCGTTCCATCCCAGTCCCGATGGTTCGCTGCTCGCCTACACCGTGCAGGATGGCGGCAGCGATTGGCGCATTGTTCGCGTGATCGATGTCGCCACCGGCGAGGCGCTGGCCGATGAAGTGCGCTGGGCCAAGTTCACGCCGGTGGAATGGCATCCCGATGGGCGCAGCTTCTATTATTCGCGCTATCCCGAGCCGCCGGCCGGCGAGATGTTCACGGCGCTGAACTACAATCACGCAGTTTATCGCCATCGCGTTGGCGCGCCGCAAAGCGAAGACCAGCTGATCTACACCCGGCCCGAGCATCCGCGCGACAGCGTGCGCGCGGAAGTGAGCGATGACGATCGCTGGCTGGTCATCACCGTGAGCCGCGGCAC
>DAOMPU010000481.1:0-1716 GCA_035444925.1 Terricaulis sp.
AGCGCGCATTGCGCCCACTGGCGTTGGGGCGCAGCAGCTGGGCCTCGCGCAGCACGCCCGCTTCGCCGGCCGCGATTGCCGCTTCCAGCGATGCGCGCAGCGCCGCCACGCGCGCGGCGATCTGTGCGGTGTCCAAGCCCTCCCGCGCCAGCATCGCGCGCACGGCGTTGAAGCGATAGAGCCCGGTCGCGTCGAACGTGGCGCCGAGGAAGCGTCCGCCATCCTCGGAATAGGCGACGCCCTGTTGCTTCGCCTCGATCGCCACAAAGTCCGCGAACCAGCCGGTATAGCTCGGGCGCGGCGCGTAGCCCGGCGGCGCATGGATGAAGCCCGCGCCTTCGCCGGCCATCGCGTATTTGTAGCCGCCGCCGAGCAGGAACACGCGATCGGCCACAGCGCCGAAATCGCACGGCAGCGCCATGAACGAATGATAGAGATCGAGCGCCACCCATGTCCCTTCAGGGCTGGCGAGCGCGGCAAGCTCATCCGCGCCGTCAAAGCGCAGGCCGCTCTTGAACATCACGTGCGAGAGAAACGCGATGTCCGGCGCCTTCTCGCGCATGGCGGCGATAAAGCGCTGGGTGAACGTCTCAAACGGCTCGCACGGCACGATGCGCGTTTTCACCCAGCCGGTTTCGGCCCAGCGTGCGGCCTGGCGGCGGAAGGAGTGAAACTCTCCGTCGCTGGTCAGCACCTCGACCGGCCCGGGCTTGCGCGCGGAAAAAAGCCGCATCAGCAGCTCGTGCGTGTTGGGCGCAAAGCCGATCGTGGCCGGATCGGGCAGGTTAAGCTCGCGCGCGATGTTTTCCTGCGCCTTCGGCATCACCTCGCCGAAAATCTTGTCCCACTTCTTGTCGGCGTACGCCGCGGCGTCGTCCCACGCCGCCATGTGCCCCTCGAACGAAGCATCGGGCCACAAATGATGCGAGTGCGCGGCGAAATGCAGCCGCCCCGGCGCGGCGGCGAGCGCGCGCGAGAAGAGGTGCTTGTAGCTTTTCAAAGCTTGGTTCTCAGCGACCAGATTTCAGGGAACGCGCGCCGCGCCAGCGTCTGCTGCAGATAGCCCACGCCATCGGTGCCGCCGGTGCCGCGCTTGCGCCCGATGATCCGCTCCACCGTCAGCACGTGCTTGTGGCGCCAGGTCAGCAGCGCATCGTCGAGATCGAGCAGTTTTTCCGCCAGCTGATAAAGCGCCCAGTATTTCTGCGTATCGCGATAGACCGCCAGCCAAGCGTCTTCGACCTTCTCGCTCGCTTCGTACGCCGCCCCCGGCGCGCGCGTGTAAGCGCTTTGCGGCACGTCGAATCCAGTCTTGGCCAATTGCGCGAGCACATCGTCATAGATGCTGGGCGCCGCGAGCGCGGCTTCCAGCTTTGCGCGATCTTCCCCGCCTTCGGGATGGAATTTGAGAAACGAAGGATCCTTCAGGCCCAGCGTATATTCGAGCACGCGGAATTGCGCGGATTGAAATCCCGAGCTCGTGCCCAGTAATTCGCGGAAGCTGAGATAATCGGCCGGCGTCATCGTCGCCAGGATGTCCCAGGTTTGGGTCATCACCGCCTGGATGCGCGAAACGCGCGCGAGATGTTTATAGGCCGGCACAAGCTCGCCCGCGCGCACCGCGCGTTGGGCCGCGCCGATCTCGTGGATCGCCTGCTTCATCCACAATTCCATGGTCTGATGCAGGATGACGAACAGCAATTCGTCATGCTCGGC
>DAOMPU010000482.1:0-1715 GCA_035444925.1 Terricaulis sp.
GCCGTACCGGCGGACCTGGAAACAGCGTCCACTAACGCCCCCTCGGCCCAGGCCACGATGGGCGACCGAACAAGCAAGGCGCAGGAAGCTCCTTGGCGGTCGTCCGGCGTAAGCTCCCAAGGGCGGACCTGACATTTAGCATGTCCGACTAACGCCGGCCTGGGTTTGATTTTGCCGACAGGGGAAATCCCTCTGCGGCGAGAGCATTGGGAGTTGCCGGATGGACAAGGTCCACTCGTCTCTCGACCTCGTTGGCGACACCCGTGAGGGTCCGCTTGTGCTTGCGCGCCCCCATTGCGTGGCGAACGCGGCCAAGTGGTTTCGCGCCAACTTTCCGGGCGAGGTTTTTTATGCGGTGAAGGCCAATCCTTCGCCTTGGGTGCTCGACGCGCTGTGGCAAAACGGCGTGAAGGGTTTTGACGTGGCTTCCGATGCGGAAGCCGCTTTGGTCGCTGCGCGCTATCCCGGCGCGCAGATCGCCTACATGCACCCGGTCAAATCGCGCCGCGCGATCGGCCGCGCCTACCATGAGTACGGCGTGAAGGCGTTTGCGCTCGATAGCGAAGACGAGCTTGAGAAGATTCTCGCCGAGACCAACCACGCCAAGGATCTCACCCTGGTGGTGCGCTTCGCCGCTTCGGGCGACGGCTCGGCCTACCCGCTCGCGCGCAAATTCGGCGTCACGCCGGACGATGCGCCGGCTTTGATGCGCCGCGCCCGCGCCGTGAGCGAGGAAATGCTCGGCGTTTCGTTCCATGTCGGCAGCCAGTGCATGCGCCCGGACGCGTTCCGCAGCGCGATGGACGGGGTGGACCGCGCCATCGTGAAAGCGGGCGTGGTGGTGGATATCGTCGATGTGGGCGGCGGCTTCCCGGCCATCTATCCGGGCATGACGCCCCCGCCGATGATCGATTACATCAACACCATCAAGGCGCGCTTTGATGAGATGTTCGTCGCTCAGAACGCCCAGCTCTGGGCCGAGCCCGGCCGCGCCCTGGTGGCCGAAGCCGGCTCGATCGTCGCGCGCGTTGAGCTGCGCAAGGACGACGCGCTCTATCTGAACGACGGCGCCTTCGGCAATCTGTTCGACGCGACGCACCTGAACTGGTCGTTCCCGGCGCGCCTGGTGCGCGGCGAGCCTTCGCGCGCGAAGGATGCGCCGTTCCGCCTCTACGGCCCCACCTGCGACAGCATGGACGCCGCCGCCGGCCCCTTCATGCTGCCCGCCGACATCCGCGAAGGCGATCTGATCGAGATCGGCCAACTCGGCGCCTACGGCTCGGCGATGGCGACGACGTTCAACGGTTTCCAAACCGAAGACACGCTGATCGCGCTCGACAGCCCGGGCGCTTCGATGTTCGGCGCGGTGGAAGCAGCGCCGGCGATCGTCGCCGCGCAGGCGGCCAATGTCACGCCGATCAAGCGCAAGCGCGCGCCGCGCAAGCCCAAGCAAGGCTAAGCGCCCGGCGGGACTGCAATTTGCTTGCAATCCCGCCGGTTTGCCCTATCTGCACCCCGATCGCGCGTGGGCGGAGCGTCCGCGCGATCGGTTTGTTCCCGACGCCGCCGTTAGGAGAAACCTCCAATGGCTGACGCCAAAATCGACACCAACCGCAAAGCGGAATTGCTCTCCTCCCCGGTCGAGCACATCGACATTGCGAGCTTCGACGCGCGCCCGATCATCGACGCGTGGGGCAAGATGAGCTTCACCAGCC
>DAOMPU010000483.1:0-1714 GCA_035444925.1 Terricaulis sp.
TAGGCGGCTTCCTTCACGTTGTCGGGCGTGTCGAAGTCAGGCTCGCCCTGGGAAAGCGCAATGCAATCGCGCCCGGCCGCTTTCAGCGCGCGCGCCTTTGCGCTCATCGCCATGGTGGCGGAGGGCTTCACGCGCTTCAAAGCTTGGGACACGGAATTCATCAGCTTTCCCGTCGATTCGAGTGGAACTCCTCTTTAGGGCAATTTGGCGCGGGGTGCAGCGCCCGCTGGCCGCGCCGGATCGCCGCTCCTATATCACCGCGGCGAAGGAGAAATCGAATGCCGCTGATGCTGTGCCCCAATTGCAATGCCTCCATGACCGAGGTGAAGCGCCATGAAGTGACGTTCGATATGTGCCCCACCTGCCGGGGCGTGTGGCTCGATCGCGGCGAGCTGGAGAAGATCATCTCCGTGGTGCAGGGCGAAGCGCCCGCCGCCGCCGCCCCGTTCGCGGGCGCTCAGCAGCCACCGCAACAGCAATACCAGCAGCCCCAGCAAGGCTACGGAGAGCGCGGCGAATATGGCGAGCGCGGGGAATACGGCGAACGCGGCGAAGGCGGCTATTACACCGATAAAAACGGCCGCCGCCGCCGGCGCGGCGGCTTCGATATGTTCGATTTCTTCGACTAGGCGAACCCGCGCGCGAACGCGCCGGGCGCGCAGCCCACGCGTTTGCGGAACGCGGTGGAAAGCGCGCTGGCGGATTCATAGCCCACGCGCTCAGCCAATTGCTCCAGCGGAACCGGCCCGCGACTGAGCGCGTCCTGCGCCAGCTGCATGCGCCAGCGCGCCAGATATTCCATCGGCGCGCACCCCACGCGCGCCTTGAACCGCGCCGCGAACCCCGAGCGCGACATGCCCGCGCGCTTGGCCAGCGCTTCTAGCCTCCAATCGTGCGCAGGGTCCGCGTGCATCGCGCCCAGCGCACCCGCCAGCGGCGCATCGCGCAAGCCCGCCAGCAGCCCCGCCGGCGCCGCCGCTTCCTTGCCGGGCAAGCGCAGCGTCTCCACCAGCAGCACTTCCAACAAGCGCTGCACGATCATCTCCCCGCCCGGCCGCGCGCCAACACATTCTTCCATCAGCAACGCCACCAAGCGCCCGACCCGCTCTCCCGGCTCCGCGCGCACCAAGGCCATGCGCGGCAGCAAGCCCAGCAGCAGCGGCGCGTTCACCGCCGCGATCGAGAACGTCCCGCCCAGCAGCTCCACCTCCGCCGCGCCCTCCTGTTCGCCATGGCGCACCGGGGCGTCGCCCGGAACCGCCGGCGTGCAAGCCACGCCCGGCGCGCTCATCAGCGCGAACGCCGGCGTGGCCGGCAGCAGCACGAAATCGCCGCACTCCAGCGCCAGCGGCGCCTCGCCCTCCAGCTCCAGCCAGCAGCGTCCCGCCAGCACCAGCGCAAAGCCCGGCGCGCCATAAGCCGCGTAGCGCACGCCCCAGCGGCCCCGCCCGCTGATCGGCTTGGACACGGCGCTATGCGGGCGCAGCAGGGAGACGATATCGCTCAGCGGGTCCATTTTGGACGATCCATAATTTTATAAAGCCATATCATTATATACCGTATCGTCCGCGCGTCTATCCTCCGCCTCATCGCAAGGAGGTTCTTATGACACAGACCATTCTCATCACCGGCGCTTCATCCGGGTACGGGCGCGCCACAGCGCAGCATTTCCTCGATCGCGGCTGGAACGTGATCGCCGCCATGCGCCGGCCGG
>DAOMPU010000484.1:0-1712 GCA_035444925.1 Terricaulis sp.
GTGATGAGCGCCAATTGGCGCCTCGCGCCCGCTGAGCTGCAATTCATCATCAGCGATTCCGAGTGCGAAATCCTGTTGGTGTCGCGCGAATTCTATCCTGTCGCCGAAAAGCTCCGCGCCGATCTGCCGCGCCTGAAAGCCATCATCGCCATGGAAGGCGGCCATCCAGACTGGCCCGATTATGAAACCTGGCGCGGCAGCGCATCCGCCCAAGACCCGAAGCTTGAGAGCAGCCGCGACGACGCGCTGATGCAAATCTACACCTCGGGCACCACCGGAATGCCCAAGGGCGTGCCGATCACGCATGCGAGCGTGCTTTGGATGTACGCCAATCCGTTGCCGGAGATTGACCCCTTCAAGGAAGGCGACGTGGTGCTGATCGCCATGCCCTTCTTCCACGTCTCAGGCTGCGGCATGGGGCTAACCACGATCTCGCATGGCGCCAAGGGTGTCGTCCTGCCCGAGGTCGAGCCACGCGAATTGCTGCGCCTCATCGAAACCAAAGGCATCACGCACACGACGCTCGTGCCCGCCGTTGTGCTCGCGCTGACGCAATTCCCGGAAACCGCGAAGATCGATTCCTCCACGCTCAAGCGCATCACCTATGGCGGCTCGCCTATTCCTGAAGCGGTGGCGGCGCGGGCGATGGAATTGCTTGGCTGCGATTTCATGCAGGCCTACGGCCTGACCGAAACCAGCGGCGGCCCCGTCACCTATCTGGCGCCCAGCGATCACAGGCCGGGGCGCGGCAAGCTGCGCTCCTGCGGCAAGGCCGCGCCTGGGCGCGAAATCCGCATTGTCGATGAAAAAGGCCAAGCGCAACCGGTGGGCGCCGTCGGTGAGATCATCGTGCGCTCGCCCTGCGTGATGCCCGGTTATTGGAAGCGCGAGGAAGCGAACGCCGAAGCGATCGATCAGGACGGCTGGTTTCACACCGGCGACGCGGGCTATTTCGATGAAGAAGGCTATCTCTACATCTATGACCGCGTGAAAGAGATGATCGTGTCCGGCGGCGAGAACATCTACCCCGCCGAGGTGGAGAACGCGCTTGCCGGCCATCCCGCCGTGCAAGACGTCGCCGTGATCGGCGTGCCCGACGAAAAGTGGGGCGAAGCCGTGAAAGCCATCGTCGCAGCGAAAGCCGAGGTGAGCGAGGCCGAGCTGATCGCCTACGCGCGCGAGCGCATCGCCGGCTACAAGCTGCCGAAATCGATCGATTTCATCGCCAAGGTGCCGCGCAATCCCAGCGGCAAGATCATGCGACGCGATCTGCGCAAACCCTATTGGGAAGGCCGCGACCGGCAGGTGAACTAGCCGCCACGGGCGTTGACAACAGGGCTTTTCCTGTCTGAAATAGAAAAAGGAATTCTGGTTCCTTTTTTGCCGGCGCCCTCGCGCCGCGCAGGAAGCCCAGGCAGGAAACACAAGGCGATCGGCCATGGCGATTAAAACGCGCTTCACCGAAGCGTTCGGTATTGAGCACCCGATTGTGCAGGGCGGGATGCAATGGGTCGGCCGCGCGGAGCTGGCTGCGGCCGTCTCGGAAGCGGGCGGGCTCGGCATCATCACGGCGCTGACGCAACCCACGCCGGGCGATCTCGCCAAAGAGATCGCACGCGCGCGCAAGCTCACCAGCAAACCGCTGGCGGTGAACCTTACCATCATGCGCACGATCACGCCCCCGCCCTATCCGGAATATCGGCAAGTCATCA
>DAOMPU010000485.1:0-1701 GCA_035444925.1 Terricaulis sp.
CGATGAGCGGGGGCGAGGCGCTATGGGCCGTGCAGGAGCTGCGCCTGCGCACGCGCGAAATTTTGCAGCGCTTCGAGAATTGGGACGTGCTGTTGACGCCGGTGATGAACACGCCGCCGCCGCGCGTGGATTTTCTCGATACGCTGACGCCCGATCTCAAGGAATTCGATCGCCGCCAGCGCGTTTCGTTTGGCTTCACCCCGCCGTTCAACATGACCGGCCAGCCCTCGCTCTCGCTGCCGCTGGCGCAATCGCGCGGCAATCTGCCGATCGGCATGATGTTCACCGCCCGCTACGGCGACGAAGCCACGCTGCTGCGGCTTGCCGGGCAGCTGGAGAAGGAAATGCCGTGGAAGGATCGGCGGCCGGTGGTTTGGGATTGAGGGGCTAGGAAACAAAGCTCGGCGGGGGCGGATTCGAGAAGTCCTCAAACAAGTCCCGCCATTGCGGATTGGCGCGTTCAATTAGGTTTAGCTTCCAGGCGCGCCGCCACTTCTTGATGTCTTTCTCGCGCGCGATAGCCACCGACATTTCCATGTGCGGCTCGAACCAGACCAAACGCACGCAGCCATAGCGCTTGGAGAAGCCCTCCACCGCGCCTTCGCGATGCTGCTGCGCGCGCTGAATGAGATTGCCAGTGACGCCGAGGTAGAGCGTGCCGTTCCGGCCGCTCGCCATCAGATAGACCGCGATGAATTCAAACCGCGCCACACGCCAGCGTACCTTGCCTCGTCATTCCGGGGCAATGCGAAGCATTGAGCCCGGAACCCAGGGGCCAACGGCTCCACTGCGGCCCTGGGTTCCGGCCCGCGCCTTCGGCGCGACCGGAATGACGAGGGTCTGCTTTTCAGTTCTTAGAGGCGTGACGAAGGCGAGCACCAACCCGCCAACCGATCCCCGATGTCGGTAAGAATATCCAGAGCTGCTTCGTCCGCGTGGAAATCGGGCATTAGCCTACTCAGACCCGCCAAAAGCTCTTGCCGATCAACGCCCGTCAAAACGGCGTCCTCGACCAGCTTATGAGCACGCGCCGCGTCGCCGTCCGCAACACTGTCTCGCAAGGCCCAAATAACTGCATTCATGACAACAGAAATAGCAGTTGGCGGTCTGAAAGCGAATGTCCGCTTCGGACAAGGGAACTCGTCATTCCGGTCGCGCCGAAGGCGCGGGCCGGAAGCCAGGGGCAAACGCTCGGCTTCTTGATCCCCTGGGTTCCGGGCTCATCGCATCCGCGATGCCCCGGAATGACGAACAGCAGATTCGCTGCGCCCGCGTCAGGGAAGTGGTTTCCCGTGCAGGAAAAAACTCAGCCCTTATTGCGCGCCATGGCGTCGAGCTGTTTTTGCATGGCTTCCATTTGCTTGCGCAATTGGATCAGCTGCTCGTCCTTATCGGCTTCACTGTCTTCATCGCCGATGGAGACTTTCGGCATGCCGGGGAAGTTCATCATGGCGGGCATCGCGGCGCCCGGGGCCGCGAAGGGCGCCCACATTTTGATGGCTTGCTGAAACATCGCCATGTTGCGCTGGGCTTGCTCTTCAAACGCCGCCATCGGCGTTGAGGCGCCGAACGCGCGCGTCATGTTCTCGCGCATCTGCTCTTGCGCCTTGGCGAAGCTTTCCATGCTCATTTCGAGATAGGGCGGCAAATAGCCTTGCATCTGATCGCCATAAAAACGGATCAGCCGGCGCAGGAATTGAA
>DAOMPU010000486.1:0-1696 GCA_035444925.1 Terricaulis sp.
GCGATCGACGCGCGGGTGACGGCGCACACGCTGGCGCGCCTCTACATGCCGCACGGAACGCGCGATGAGGTGCTCGCACGCGCTGACGCGGTGTTTGAGCGGATGACGAAACGCGGCCACTTCGTCGGCTCCAGCGACGCCACCGCCCCGCTCATCACCGATTATTACATCGAGCTGCTCGACATCCTCGAGCCGCACTTGGCGAACCGCAAATACCTGTTCGGCGCACGGCCCTCCTTCGGCGATTTCGGCCTTGGGGCGCAGCTCTATGAAGCTTCCGTCGATCCCACATGCGGCAGCATCATGCGCGGGCGCGCGCAGAACGTGCTTGATTGGTGCTACCGCATGATCGAGCCGCGCGAGGATGGACCGTTTGAAACCTGGGAGAGCCTGGCGCCGACCATGAAGCCGCTGCTGGATTACATCGGCCGCTATTTCCTGCCCTGGACCAATGCGAACGCCACGGCTTTGCAGCAGCAGGCGGAGAGCTTTTCGGTCGATCTCGCCGGGCGCGCCTATGTGCAGCCGCCGCAGAAATATCACGCCAAATCCCTGGCTGTGTTGAAAGCACGCTATCGCGAAGCGCCCGAGCGCGCCGCGATCGATCGCGTACTCGCCGGCACGCAATGCATCGAGGGCCTCGCATGAGCACGAATACGTACACGCTCTACGGTTCGGAGATGTCGCCCTATTCGCACAAGGTGCGCTCCTACATGCGCTACAAGCGCATTGCCCATCGCTGGGTTCCGAGCGGCCCAGGCTCCACCGATCCCGACTACAAAAAGCACGCGCGCGTGCCGATTGTGCCGACGCTGGTGTCGCCCGACGGCGTGGGCCAGCAGGATTCAACGCCCATCCTCGAGACTCTGGATCAGCAATTTCCAGAGCCGGGCATTCATCCGCCCGGCGCCCTGCTTGGGTTTGTCTCGACGCTGCTGGAGGAATTCGGCGACGAATGGGGCAACAAGCTCATGTTCTCGCAGCGTTGGTATCGCGAACTGGACATGGCCGCCTCGTGCTCGCGCGCAGCCATTCTGATGCTGAAAACCACCGTCAAAGCCGATCTTGACGCACGCGCCGCGCTTGTGCGCGGACGCATGTCCGGCCGGGGCCATTTCGTCGGATCAAGCGACGCCACCGCGCCGTTGATCGAGCGCTATTACGTCGAATTGCTGGACCTGCTGCAGCCGCATTTCGGCGCGCGGAAATATCTGTTCGGCGCACGCCCCTCGTTTGCAGATTTCGCGCTCTACGCGCAGCTCTTTCACGCCGCATCCGACCCCACTGGCGGCGCCGGCATCCGCGCGCGTGGGCCCGCCGTGCTCGATTGGTGCCTGCGCATGGTGGAGCCGCGCGAGGATGGCCCGTTCGAGGATTGGTCAAGCCTTGCGCCCACGATGACGCCGCTGCTGGCCTATGTGGGGCGCTATTTCCTGCCCTGGTCGCAAGCCAATGCGGATGCGCTGGCGCGCGGCGCGGACACGTTCAGCGTCGAGCTCGCTGGCGAAGCCTACACGCAGCCGCCGCAGAAATATCACGCCAAATCGCTCGCGGCGCTGAAACAGAAATACCAGGCATTCGCCGATAACGAGGCGCTCGGCGCCCTCATGCTCGAAACAGGATGCGCAAAAATCCTGACGGGCGAACACAAATAGAAAGCACGCGGGAGGCGGCGCAACATGTTGGAGTTCACCAA
>DAOMPU010000487.1:0-1673 GCA_035444925.1 Terricaulis sp.
TGTTGTCCGCGATCGGCTGCGAAGAGATCGGCATATAGGCCGCGCCAACGCGCTCCAGCTCTGCGATCGCGGCGGCCAACTCAGCCCGATCGCCGCCGTTGCGAAGCACGCGCCAGGATTCATATGCCAAATTGAACTCAAGACGCCGCCGTGCAGCGGTCTGGCTCGCCGCCGCAGGCGGAAGCGTCGCCACTAAGGCGCGCGCGCGCTGCATGGCAGGCCGCGCTATGCGCGGGTCGTTCTCCCCTGCGAGCATCACCAGAACGCTCGCGTGCGCCTCGCGGTAGCCCACGTTCTCCGGGTCCATCGCGGTGAGCCACACGAAGTTCTGATCCGCCTCCTGAAGCAATTGAAGCGCAGCGGCGAAATCACCGGCATTGCGTCGCTTGATCGCCAGGTTGGTGGCGGCGACGCCGAAATTGTGCCGCGCCATTGCGAAGTCCGGCGCGTCGCGCAACAGCGCGCGCAGCCGGGTGACCGATTCTTCGCGGGCGGCGAGCGCGCCGGCTGCATCGCCAAGATTCGTGCGGATCGCGTCGAGGCGGCCCCAAGCAATCGCTAGGTAGAGCCGCCGCACCGGGTCATTCGGTTGCTCCGTCAGGCGCGCTTGGTCGATTCGCAGCGCATCTTCCGCGAAACGCTGCGCCGCCCGCCAATCCCCGCGCGCGGATGCAATCGTGGCCGATTGATCCAACGCGGCGCTGAGGTTTTGCGCAACCCAGGAGCCGGGCTCTTCGCGCTCCGCACGGCGCATCGTCTCAACATATTCCTGCGCAATCGCGGCCGCGCGCGGCAGGTCATTTTGGAGGCGCGCTATTTCCGACAATTGATGCAGGCCCATTGCGCGCTGCTGCAGCGTCACAGCATTGTTGCGCGCCGCCTCGGCCGCCAATTGCGCGTTGGCGAGGTCGCCTTGCGCAATAAGCGTCCGCGCCAGGCCCGCCGCGGCGGAGCTATCGAGCGGATTGAGGCGCAAGGCTTCCGAATACGCCGCGCCCGAGCGCGCGCTGTTTGAAAACTGCAGCAGCGACCCGATCTCGCGCCAAGCAAAGCTGGCGGTGATGCGATCCTGCGCGTCGGCGCCGGGCTGATCGGCCGCTTGGCTGAAGCGGCGCGCGCGCGCCTCCATGCGGTCAAGCGCCTCCGCGCCCCGCCCCTCCGTGAACAGCGCGCTAATGGCGCGCCGCTCCGGCTCATCGCTCAGCAGCATTTGCGCCAGGGTTACGCGCACCTGCTCGCGCGCCGGCGCGGCCTCCGCCGCCGCATCAGGCGCAAGCGCCGCCATCTGCGCGTCGATCTGCGCGCTTAGCCGCTGATTGGCCTCCAACAGGCTTCGCGCGGCTTCCTGATGGGCCGCCTCCCGCGCT
This sequence comes from Terricaulis sp., assembly GCA_035444925.1. Taxonomy (GTDB): domain Bacteria; phylum Pseudomonadota; class Alphaproteobacteria; order Caulobacterales; family Aquidulcibacteraceae; genus Vitreimonas. The sequence goes on from DAOMPU010000487.1 coordinate 1,368, forward strand.
TCGGCGGCGCGCAGCTGGCCGCGGAGATCATCCTCTTCTTCTTGCGTCAGGCGACTCGCCACCACGCTGCGCGGCAGCTCCGCGAGCGCCGCCATCGGCGACGCCGTAAGCAGCACGATCAACGCCCATTTCCTCAGCCGCATGCCGCCCCGCCCATGCTTCCCGCGCGCACAAGACTACCGCGCCTCGCCTCGCCGGCAAGTGACACAAATTTGGCATGCACGCGCCGCCGCCCCTCGACGCCGCGTCAGCCTTCGCTCTAAATGCGCGCGGGGAGAAAAGATGAGCGCCGAAACCGACCTGCCC
>DAOMPU010000488.1:0-1669 GCA_035444925.1 Terricaulis sp.
TTGAAGCACTCGATCACGTCGCCCTTTTTGATGTCCTGGAATTGGCCGAAGCTCATGCCGCATTCCTGGCCCATCACGACTTCGTTCACTTCTTCCTTGAAGCGCTTCAGCGTGGTCAGCGTGCCCATTTCCTGAATGACGACGTTGTCGCGCAGGATGCGCACCTTGGCGCCCTTGCGCACCACGCCTTCCGTCACCTTCACGCCGGCGACCTTGCCGACCTTGGAAATGGAGAACACTTCCAAAATCTCAGCGTTGCCGAGGAAGGTTTCGCGCGTGTGCGGCGCGAGCATGCCGGACATGACGCCTTTGATGTCGTCGATCAGGTCGTAGATGATCGCGTAATAGCGGATTTCGACGCCTTCACGCTCGGCCAGATCGCGCGCCTCCTTGGAGGCGCGGACGTTGAAGCCGATCACCGGCGAGCCGGAGGTCTTCGCCAGCTGCACGTCGCTTTCGTTGATCGCGCCGACGCCCGAGAGCACCACGCGCGCGCGCACTTCTTCGTGCGCCAGCTTTTCCAGCGAACCGACGATGGCTTCGGCCGAACCTTGCACATCGGCTTTGATCAGGATCGGCAGCTCTTTCGCCGTCGAATCCTTGAACTTGGCCATCATGCTTTCAAGCGAGGTGCGCACCTGCGCGCCCGCGGGGCTTGAGCCGCGCTGGCGGCGCGCCCGCTGGCGATAATCGGCCACTTCGCGCGCACGGTTTTCGTTCTCGACCACGTTCAGCACGTCGCCCGGATCGGGCACGCCTTCGAGGCCCATGATTTCCACGGGCTCGGAGGGGCCGGCGGTTTGCACGGTCTGCCCGCGCTCGTTGGCGATCGCGCGCACGCGGCCCCATTGGCCGCCCGCCACCACGATGTCGCCTCGCTTTAGCGTGCCCTTTTGCACCAGCACCGTCGCCACCGTGCCGCGGCCGCGATCGAGCTTGGATTCAATCACCGTGGCTTCCGCCGGGCGATCGGGATTGGCTTTCAGCTCTTGCACTTCCGCGAGCAGCAGGATGGTCTCGACCAGCTTTTCAAGGCCGGTGCGCTTCAGCGCCGAAACCTCAACCGCGAGCACATCGCCGCCATGCGCTTCGGTGACGATCTCATGCTGCAGCAGATCGGTCAGCACGCGCGTCGGGTTCGCTTCGGGCTTATCGATCTTGTTGATCGCCACGATGATCGGCGCGCCGGAGGCGCGCGCGTGATGGATCGCCTCGATGGTTTGCGGCATGACGCCGTCATCGGCAGCCACCACCAGCACCACGATATCGGTCACCTGCGCGCCGCGCGCGCGCATGGCGGAGAACGCGGCGTGGCCGGGCGTATCAAGGAAGGTCACGCGCTGGCCGTCGGCCAGGCGCACCTGATAGGCGCCGATATGCTGGGTGATGCCGCCCGCTTCGCCGGCGGCCACATCGGTTTGGCGCAAGGCGTCCAGCAGCGAGGTCTTGCCGTGATCGACGTGGCCCATCACGGTCACGACCGGCGGGCGCGGTTGCAGATTGCTGTCGTCGTCGACGATCGTGCCGGCGAGGCCTTCTTCGACGTCCGATTCCGCCACACGCTTCACAATGTGGCCATGCTCAGTGGCGATCAGCTCGGCGGTGTCGGCGTCCAGCTCATCGCTTTGCTTCAGCATCTGGCCTTGGCGCATCATGAACTTGATGATGT
>DAOMPU010000489.1:0-1669 GCA_035444925.1 Terricaulis sp.
GATGAAAAACTCCGCGCGCTTCTTCCGCGATCTGCCGCAAGTGGATCGCCGCCGCTTGCAGCGCGCGGGGGTGGAAGTGCGCGAAGCGGGCAGGGCCGAGGGGCGCTACCCGACCTATTATTTGCAGAACTTCCACTATCAGAGCGGCGGCTGGCTCACCGAAGACAGCGCCAAGCTCTACGACACGCAGGTCGAAATCCTGTTCGGCGGCGCGGCCGATGCGATGCGGCGCATTGCACTCGGCTCGCTGGCGCGCGCGCTGCGCGGCACGGATCAACGCCACGTGCGCCTGATCGATCTTGCCTGCGGCAACGGGCGTTTCTTGCGCCAGATCATGGATGCATTCCCGCGCATGCCCGCCACCGGGCTTGATCTTTCGCCGGCCTATTGCGCCGAAGCGCGCGCGCGGCTCGGCGCCTGGCCCCAGGTGGAGATCGTCACCGGCGCGGTGGAGCAGGCGCCGTTCGAGGATGCGAGCTTTGACGCCGCAACCTGCGTCTATCTTTTCCACGAATTGCCCCCGCGCGTGCGGCGCGAAGCGGCGCGCGAAATTGCGCGGCTGCTGAAGCCCGGCGGCGTGCTGGTGCTCGCCGATTCAATCCAGACCGGCGATCATGGCGATCTCGACCGGATGCTTGAATACTTCCCGGTGGGTTTTCACGAGCCGTATTTCGGCACGTATCTCAAAGAGGATTTCACAACGCTGTTCGCCGAAGCCGGCCTCAAGCAGGAGGAGAGCGAACTCGCTTTCCTCACCAAGGTTACCCGTTTCCGGAAGTGCGCTTAGCGCCAGGGTTGCTGCTTCAGCAGCACGTCGATCGGGCTCAGCGAAGCCGCTTGCGGCTGCAGCGAGACAATCAGCGCCGAGAGATCAATCTCGGTGTTGATCTCCGCATAAACCGGCGCGCCCAAGAGATCGTCCGCGGAAACGTTCGGGTCGTAGGTGAACATCGCCGGCTCGGCCAGCGCCATTTCCGGCAGCTCGGGCGCCGGCTCGAACGCGATCGAGCGCGGCAGCAGCGGATGCTCGGCGGCGGCGGCGGAGGCGACCAATTCAAAGCGCGGCGCATCGGCGCCGATCGGATTCCAATCCGGCCCGCCAGTGGCGACAAAATCGAGCCCCAGCACGCCGCCCGCCGCGATCGCCGCAACGATCGTTCCGCGCCGCAAACGACGCTTTTGGCGGGGCGTCAGTTTTTCAGCCGCGGCGCGCGCGCCGGTGAGCAATTTCGTGAAGCGATCCCGCAGCGTCATCGCGCACCTCTTTGTTGCGCCGCATTTTTACCTCAATCGCCGCGCGCGAACAACTCCGCGTGCGCGATTGCGCGCGTTGGCGCTAGCGCGCTGTCTGCGAAGGAATATTCTTCCTTCGCAGACGCTTTCAGCGTGCGCGCGCAGATGGCTTCTTCGTCATCGTGCGCCGAAATTTGGCGCCGAAGCCGAAACGATTACGGCGCCGTCGCCGCGCCGGGCAGCGTGTAATCGACGATCGCGCCAGGCCCGAGCGGCAGGTCGAGATAGACCCAAGCGAAGGTCAGCGCGATGCCGGTGATGAGGATCCAGATCGAATAGGGGATCATCGTCGCCGTCAGGCTGCCGAGGCCGAAATCCTTGTTCCAACGCTGCGCGAAGGTGAGGATCAGCGGGAAATACACCATCAGCGGCGTGA
>DAOMPU010000490.1:0-1667 GCA_035444925.1 Terricaulis sp.
CGATCGGCCGAGCCGCGCGCCATCGCGCCCAGCGAGCCCATGCCGCGATAGCTCTTATAAGAGCGGCCCTGATAGAGGATGATGTCGCCCGGCGCTTCCTCGCTGCCCGCAAGCAGCGAGCCGATCATCGCCACTTCCGCCCCGCCCGCGAGCGCCTTAGCGAGATCGCCGGAGAATTTGATGCCGCCATCGGCGATCACCGGCACATCGGCTTTGCGCGCGGCCTCGGCCGCGTCCATAACCGCCGTCAATTGCGGCACGCCCACGCCGGCGACGACGCGCGTGGTGCAGATCGAGCCGGGCCCGATGCCGACCTTCACCGCATCCGCGCCCGCATCGATCAGCGCCTTGGCGCCATCGGCGGTAGCGACGTTGCCGGCAACGATCTGTGTCTTATTCGACTCGCGCTTGACGCGGTTCACCGCGGTCAGCACCGCGCTCGAATGGCCGTGCGCGGTGTCGATCACAACCACGTCCGCGCCCGCTTCGATCAAAGCCAGCGAACGCTCATAGCCTGCATCGCCAATCGTGGAGGCTGCGCCGACGAGCAAACGCCCGCGCTCATCCTTGGCGCGATTGGGGAAAGCCTGCGCCTTCTCGAAATCCTTCACCGTGATGAGCCCGGCGACGCGGCCGTCGGAATCCACCACGATCACGCGCTCGATGCGGTGCTTGTGCAGCAGCTTCTTGGCGTCGGCCTCGTTCACGCCCTCGCGCACGGTGACGAGTGCGTCTTTCGTCATCAGATCGGAAACGCGCTCTTTCATATCGGCAAAGCGCATGTCGCGATTGGTGAGAATGCCGACGAGCTTTCGGCTCTCGCGATCCACCACCGGAAAGCCGGAAATCTTCCGCGCCTCCTTGATCATGATGATCTCGCCGACGCTCATGTCCGGGTGGATCGTGATTGGATCGATCACCATGCCGCTCTCGAACTTCTTGACCATCTTCACCTGATCGCCCTGCTCTTCGGGCGTCATGTTGCGGTGGATGATGCCCATGCCGCCGGCCTGCGCCATGGCGATGGCCAGGCGCGCCTCCGTCACCGTATCCATGGCGGCCGAAATAAGCGGGATGTTCAGCTGAATGCCGCGCGTGAGCCGGGTGGCGGTGTTCACGTCTGCGGGCAGCACTTCGGACGGCCCCGGTTCAAGGAGCACATCGTCAAAGGTCAAAGCTTCACGGATTTCCATGGACGGCTGGTAGAGATTCTTGGGCGAGTTGTCCAGTCATCCGGGGGCCTTCCGCCCCATCGCCACCACATAAACCTCAGCGCTTTCCGCCCGGCTGGCCGGCGGTTTGGCGTGGCTGACTTTGGCGAAGCCCTGTTTCAGCCGCGTCAGCAGGCCGACTTCGAGCCCGCCTTGGAACGCCTTAGTCACGAACACGCCGCCGGGCGCGAGGTGCTCCAGCGCGAAATCGGCTGCCGCTTCGGCCAGCGCGCCGGTGCGGATCTGATCGGTCTTGGTGTGGCCGGTGGTGTTGGCGGCCATGTCGGAGAGCACGATGTCGGGCGCTCCGCCGAGCGCGGCGATCAAAGCGGGGCCAGTCGCGGCATCGAGGATGTCCAACTGAAAGAATTGCGCGCCAGCCAGCGGCTCGATCGCCAACAGATCGACGCCCACCACTTTGCAGCCGCGCTTCACCGCCACTTGCGCCCACCCGCC
>DAOMPU010000491.1:0-1650 GCA_035444925.1 Terricaulis sp.
AGCAGCTTTGTGTTTGGCCGCGCTGTGGACGTTGGCCGCCTGTGCGACTTCTCCCGGCGCGCCGATCACGCGCCATTATCCGCCCGCGCCCTATAATACCCCGCCGAATGGCGAGATTTACGCCAGCGCCCCGTTCGCGCCGCTGCATAGCGAGCTGATGGCGTGCAACGCGTACGGCTCAAATCTCGGCGCGCTCGGCGAGCGCGGCGAAGCGTTGGCGTACACGCCGTACCTTTTCACCGCCGCCGGCGCGCTGATGCGCAACCCCACTGAGAGCGCGTGCCTTTCCTCCGGCTTCGGCTGGCGCAATTCGATGGGCGGGGAAGGGCGCGAGCATGCGGGGCTCGATCTCGCCAACCCTCATGGCGGCTTTATCTACGCGGCGGGCGACGGCTGGGTGTCCTTCGCCGGGTGGCGCGGCGGCTATGGCAACGCGCTGGAGCTCGATCACGGCCACGGCGTGCGCAGTTTCTATGCGCACATGGCGGAGCTTGATCCGCGCTTGCAGCAAGGCATGTTCGTGCCCGCGCGCGCGCCGATCGGGCGCATGGGCCGCACCGGCAACGCCACCGGCGTGCATCTGCATTACGAAGTGATTGTCGATGGCCAGCGCGTCGATCCGCTGCGCTATGGCGTGCTGGAAGAAGCGCCAATCAGCTGATTTCTTGGACCGCCGGCGTCCCCGCCGGCATGCGCCGGCGGTCCAAATTATTCCCGCGGCGCGGGCACATGCACGCCGCCGACCGGGCGCTCGCTCAGCGCATCGCGCCGGCAGCGGAACAGCTCCGCCGGGCGCCCGCCCGCGCTGGCGTCGAACGCGCCCGCGCCTTCCACAAGCCCGGTGCGATCCAGCAGGCGGCGGAAATTCTGCTTGTGCAGCGAGAGCCCGGCGATCGCTTCCACGATGCGCTGCAAATGCAGCAGCGTGAACAGATCGGGCGCGAGTTCGAACACGACGGGGCGATATTTGATCTTCGCGCGCAGGCGCGACATGGCGGTGGCCAGGATGCGCCGGTGATCGGAGGCCATCGGCTCTCCAAGGCCCGGCGTGCGCGCCATGGCGGCGCTGGAATCAGCGTTGGCGCGGTCTCGCGCGGCTTCGGGCGCAAGGCCGGCTTCGTAAAGCAATTCGTAGCGATCGAGCGCGCGCTCTTCGTTCCACACCGCGCCGTCCAGCGCGAACGCAAGGCGCGCGCGGGTGCGGCGCTGCGCGGCGGTTTCCGGATCGCGCGCGCTTTGCGCCCAGGCGGCGAGCTTGGGCGAAATCAGCGCATCGATCACGCGCGGGCGCCCGGTGCGCCAATCTTCCCACGGAAAAAAATCATACCAGGAGCGCCAGCCCGCGCCTTCGCGATCCAGCACCGCGCGCGTGGGCGTGAGCGCCAAATACGAGATCGAGATCAGCCGATCGGCCGCATCCTTGGCCGCCGGCAGCGGCGCCTCGCGCCCGCGATCGCCGAACGTGTAAAGCTGCTCAACATAACCAATATTGAACCCGGTTTGCTCGCTCACCCAGCGGCGCAGCGAAAGCTCAAGCGTGCGGTCTCCCGCCGGATCGAACGGGCCGAACGGCAGGCCCGGCGCGTCCTCATCCTCGTGCGTGATGACCACATAAGGATTTTCCTCCGTCACCGCGACGATGACGGCCGA
>DAOMPU010000492.1:0-1646 GCA_035444925.1 Terricaulis sp.
AACAAGGACACCCGCAAACCCGGTGTGGGTATGCTGAGTGCCTATTTCTCAGGCGCATACGACCTGGCCAATTCGTATGTCATCGGTGACCGGCTTACCGACATCGCGATGGCGCGCAATCTCGGCGCCAAACAGGCGCAGGGCGAGTGGATCGCGTTTCTCGATTCCGATGATGTGTGGCCCGCCGGCAGCTTGAAGCCGCGTTTCGAGGCCGCGCGCCGCGAAGAAGCGGAGGCGGCTTCAACGATTTGGACCGCCGGTTTCGTCGATGTGTTTCCGTGCGCCGCAGCGCCGCGCGCGCGCATCCCGCGCGATAGCCGCGGCGTGCTGGATTTCGCTTCCGGCTGTTGGACATGCCCCGGCTCCACTGCGCTGCTGCGCCGCGAAGCGTGGGAGCGATCGGGCGGGCAGAACGAAACGCTGCGCCGGCTGGAGGATTACGATTGGCTCCTGCGCTGGGGCGCGATGGGCGGGAGTGTCGTGGCGCATCGCGGCGTCGGCGCGGAAATCACGCGCGGCGGCAGGGCGGGCGTCGCACAGATCGAAGCCGCCGCCGTGACGATCCGCGCGCTGCATGCCGGCCAGCCGGAAACGGTGCGGCGGCGCATGGAAAGTTATTTGTCGTTGGAAACGGCCGCATCGCGCCTGCATGCGGGCGCCTATCTTTCGGGTCTCGGCGCGCTGGCGCATTCTTGGATGCTGCGCCCGCGCCTGCGCGCCGCGCTGGAGCCGTTTTGGAGCAACGTTTAAGCGCGGTTTTCCAGAAACCAGCGATAGGCGTCATGTAAGCCGGCGGGAAGATCGATCCGCGGCGCCCAGCCCAGCGCGCTGAGGCGCGCAATGTCCAACAATTTGCGCGGCGCGCCTTCAGGCTTGCTGAGGTCTTTCGTGATCGCGCCGGTGAAACCGACGGCATCCGCCGCTAATTGCGCGAGCTCGGCGATGGTCACATCCGCGCCGCAGCCGACATTGACGTGCTCATAGCCGTCATACGCCTTCATCAGCAGCACGAGCGCGTCGGCGCAATCGTCCACGTGCAGAAACTCGCGCCGCGCCGCGCCTGAGCCCCAAATTTCAAAGCTCGCCGCGCCGGCCAGCTTGGCTTCATGCGCCTTGCGGATGAGGGCGGGGGCGACATGGCTGGTGTTCAGATCGAAATTATCGCCCGGGCCGTAGAGATTGGTGGGCATCGCGCTGATATAGGCCGCGCCATGCTGGCGCCGATAAGCCTGCGCCAGCTTGATGCCGGCGATCTTGGCGATCGCGTACCATTCGTTGGTCGGCTCCAGCGGGCCGGTGAGCAGCGCGTCTTCCGGAATCGGCTGCGGCGCAAGCTTTGGATAAATGCACGAGGAGCCAAGAAAGAGCAATTTTTCGGCATTTGCCTGGAACGCGGCGTGCGTCACGTTCGTGGCGATGGCGAGATTGTCGTAGAGAAAATCCGCGGGATAGGAATCGTTCGCCAGGATGCCGCCGACTTTCGCCGCCGCCATAAACACCGCCTGCGGGCGCACGTCCGCGAACCAGCGCGATACGGCCTGCCCATCGCGCAAATCCACTTGCTCGCGCCCGATGGTCACCAGTTCGCAATCCTCGCGGGCCAAGCGGCGCACCAGCGCCGCGCCCACCATGCCGCGATGGCCGGC
>DAOMPU010000493.1:0-1642 GCA_035444925.1 Terricaulis sp.
CCCAATCCCTAATCCCCAATCCCGCACTACGCCCGGCAATCGATCGCCCAGATATCATACGTCGGATGATCCAGCGCGCTGATGCCCGGCGAGGAGGCAAACAGCCAGCCGGACCAGATCTGGCGCCGTTCGCTTTCTTGGCCTTCGCCGGCGCGCGTCTGCTCGAACACTTCCACGAAGATGCGCACTTCGGGCGTTTCTTCCGGCGCGTTCTTGCTGCACGTGCGCGCGATCACTTCCAGCGGCCCGATGCGCGTGCCGCGCCCGATCGTGAGCGTGTAATCGCTGGCGTGGCCGGTGATTTTATCAAGCCCGCGCACCACCGCGCGCTGCGCATAAGCGGGCGCTGCCGCGGCCATCACGAACGCCAAGGCGCAGAGCAGCGTTTTCATCATGGCGCGGCATTTTCCTGGCTGGATGAGTCATCATTATTGCCGCCCTGCGCGAAGCTGGCGAACAGCGTCAAGAGATCGATCGATCCGCGCGTGTTGGCGATCTCCGCGCCGGCGGCCAGCATGTCCATGCCCCCGCCCGGCTCGATGTTCACATAGGCGCCGCCCAGCAGACCATCGCTGGCGATGCTCGCGGTGGAATCGTCAGGCACCTGCACGCCCGGCGCAATGCTCATCACCAGCACCGCATCGAACGAATTGGTATCCAGGCTCACCGAGCGCACAACGCCCACTTTCACGCCGGAAACACGCACGTCCGAGCCAACATCGACGCCGTTCACGCGCTGAAAGCGCGCGCTGAGTTCATAGCCGCCCCCGCCCGTCGATTGGCCGGCCTGCGCGGCGGCGAACGCGAAAAATCCAACGGCCACCAGCGCCACCACCGCGCCCAGCAGCGTTTCGCCCCAACGGTTCATGGCTTGCTCCCGCTTTCGGGATTCCACGCTTCGTAATCGCTCGCCGCCGCCGCGCGCTCGCCGCCGCGCGCCAGCGCGCCTTTGGGCCGATACGCCATGCGCGTGCCGGTGAGGTTTGGGATGTGCGGCTTCTCCCACGCGTGGCGCTTCAGCGGCTTCACCGTGGGCGGGTCATTCACAATGTGATGCATCCAGCCATGCCAATCGGGCGAGACGCGCGAAGCTTCCGCGAGGCCCTTGTAAACCACATAGCGGCGCTTGCGCCCTTCGAGGCTGGCCCGGCGCTCCTCATAATAGCGATTGCCTTGTTCATCCTCGCCCACGAACACCCCGCGACGGCCAATATCGAACAGCGCGCCGATCGTGGCGCCGTTCCACCAGGTGAAAATGCGAGCAAGCATGGGCGTTTTATGTCTCCCGAGGGCCGGATTTGCGGCTCTTAGCCTCTAAATCGGCGCGGCGCACTATGGCGAAGCGCCTCTGGCGCGTCCAGTGCAGGCGCGAAACAATATCTTGGGATAAATCCCGGTCATTGCATACTAGATATTGATTGACGTCTCCTCTGAAGGGTATTCTGCGCCCGGTTTGGAGGAGGCTCTCATGGCCCACGAATTCGAGCACGAGCCCGCCGGCGCCGGCGATGCGCCGCCCGCATGGACCGAGGCCATGGCCGCCGCCGCGCTGGAAGCGGGCCTCGCCGTGGATACCCCCGCCGGGCCGAGCGTGGCCGCGGCCCTGGTCCGCGCCGCCCAGCGCATCGGCCAATGGGCGCAG
>DAOMPU010000494.1:0-1634 GCA_035444925.1 Terricaulis sp.
AGCGCGCTCAACTGGCCGCACACGAGGCAGATTTCGCGCAAGCCCTCAGGATCAACCTGTTTCAGCTCTTTAAGCAGCGCGGAGATGCGCTCCACGTACATGCGCGCAAGGCCCTTGCGGATTTGCAGATCCGGGGTGTCGGCCAACTGATCCTGCGCGTCGAACAGGCGCCGGCGCTGGCCTTCGCGATCTTCTTCCTTCCGGCGCCGCCGGCAGGGGCCGACATATTGCACGCTTTCAACAAACTCGCGTTTGTTGTCCCGCACTTCGATCGCGCGCCGTGTGAGGATCGCGGTTGAGAAGGGGCGCAGGACGAATTCGTCCACGCCCGCGTTGCGCGCCATGGTCACGTGGCGCTCGGTATTGTGGGTGGTCACCATGACTACAGGCGTGGCGCGCGCGTCGGCGCCAGCGTCGCCCTTGCGGATGCGGCGCACGAGATCCAGCCCTTTGCCGCCTTCGATATCCCAATCGATGATCACCAGGTCCGGCTGAACCGTCTCCAGCATCAGCAGGCAATCTTGGCTGCTCTCGGCGTAATCGATTGCAAGATCGCGCACGGCGCGGAGCGTCTCGGCGATCAGCCGGCGCTGGAACTGGCGGTCGTCCACCACCATGATCCGCAGTTTTTCTGGCTCTTCTTCGTCCGCGCGCATGGCCCACCCGAGGGAACCAATTATCAGACGTGGCTTGATTTTACCCTAAACGACACCGTTAAGCGCCTGTGAATCGGTTAAGAACGCTCAATGGATTCGCTGCTGCTGGCCGCCTTCGTGACCTTCTTCGTCGCCATCGACCCGGTGGCGATGGCGCCGATGTTCACCACCATGACCGGGCGGATGACGCCCGAATGGCGGCGCAAGATGGCGTTCAAATCGATCGCCATCGCGACGGGCATCCTGCTGGCCTTCGCGTTCGGCGGGGCTTGGCTGCTGGATAAAATCCATGTGTCGATCGACGCCTTCCGGATTGCCGGGGGCCTGCTGCTGTTTTTGATCGCCGTGGACATGCTGTTCGAGAAGCGCGCGGAGCGGCGCGATGAGCGGGCGGAAAAGGTCGCGGCGCATCAGGCCGAGCATCCCGAGGCGCAGGACGACATCTCGGTGTTTCCCCTTGCGATCCCACTCATCGCCGGCCCGGGGGCGATCGCCTCGATCATGCTGTTCTTCGCCGAAAACCCGGGGCTGCCGGAGCGGGCCATGATCCTCTTGGGTGCAGGTGCGAACTTGGCGCTGTGCCTGCTGGCCTTCCTCGCGGCGGGGCCGCTTTCGCGCATCATGGGGCCCACAGTGGCCTCCATGATTACGCGCATTTTCGGCATTCTGCTGGCGGCGCTGGCGGCGCAATTCGTGGTGGACGGGATCACCAACGCGTTCGGCCTAGGGGAATAGGGGAGTAAGGCAGTAGCGGAGTAGATCAATAAGGCATTAGGGCCATGCATGGCCGGCCTATTGCCTTACTCCCCTAAGCCCTTATTCCCCTAAACCCATGAGCACTTCCTACGATCTCATCGTCATCGGTTCGGGCCCTGGCGGGTACGTAACCGCGATCCGCGCGGCCCAGCTTGGGCTGAAAACCGCCATCGTCGAGCGCGACCGCTTGGGCGGCATCTGCCTCAATTGGGGCTGCATCCC
>DAOMPU010000495.1:0-1634 GCA_035444925.1 Terricaulis sp.
CGGCGATTGGGGCTTCCAGATGGGCCTCGTCATCACCGCTTTGGAAGATGAGATCGGGGGCTTTGGCGATGCGGGCAAGATTGACGCGCGCCTCGAGACGCTGACGCTCGATCAGCTTGAAACCATCTATCCGGCCTACGCCAATCGCGTGAAAGAGGGCGATGTTGATGTGCGCGACCGCGCGCGCAAAGCCACCGCCTTGCTGCAATCGGGCGCCGAGCCGCACCGGACGATCTGGCGCGCTATGCAGGCCGTTTCGATGGAAGCGCAAAAGCGCGACTTCGCGGCGCTGGGCGTCAATTTCGATCTCTGGCTGGGCGAGAGCGACGCCGATCCGCTGATCCCGGACATGGTCAAAGACCTCGAAGCCAAAGGCTTGCTCGAGGAAGACCAGGGCGCGCGCATCCTGCGCGTGGCCAATCCGGGCGAGACGAAAAAGAAAAAGCTGGAGGACGGCAGCGTCGTCGAGGTCGAGCGGCCCGATCCGCTGCTGGTGGTCTCAAGCGAAGGCTCGGCCATGTACGGCACGACCGATCTCGCCACCATCCTGATGCGCACGCGCGATCAGAACCCGGACCTCATCCTCTACGCCGTCGATCAGCGCCAGGCCGATCATTTCGAGCAAGTCTATCGCGCCGCCGCCAAGGCCGGCTACATCGCGCGCGAGAAGCTGGAGCATATCGGCTTTGGCACCATGAATGGCCCGGACGGCACGCCGTTCAAAACCCGCGCCGGCGGGGTGCTGAAACTGCGCGACCTGATCGGCCAAGCCGAAGAGAAAGCGCGCGAGCGGCTGAAGGAAAACGAGATCGGCGCCGATTTCTCCGCCGAGGAATTCGAGGACGTGGCGCACAAGGTCGCCATCGCCGCGCTGAAATTCGCTGACCTCAGCAATTTCCGCGGCACCTCCTACGTGTTCGATCTCGATCGCTTCATGAGCTTTGAGGGTAAGACGGGGCCGTATCTGCTCTATCAAGCCGTCCGCATCAAAAGCATCCTGCGCAAAGCCGAGGAGCAGGGGCTGAAGGCCGGCGCCATCGCCATCGAGCACGATTCCGAGCGCGCGCTGGCGCTGGCGCTCGACGCGTTCGATGGCGCGCTGCGCGCCGCGTACGATAAGAAGGCCCCGCACTTTCTGGCCGAGCACGCCTACGCGCTCGCCCAGGCGTTCAGCGGCTTCTACACGAACTGCCCGATCCTGCCCTCCGAAGGCGCGGTGCGCGCTTCGCGCCTGGGGCTGGCGGGGGCGGCGCTGAAGCAGCTCACGCTGACGCTCGATCTGCTCGGCATCGACGTGCCGGAGCGGATGTAGCCCTGGACCGCCGGCGCCCTCGCCGGCGCTTTCGCCACACCTCGTCATTCCGGGGCGCGCGGAGCGCGAGCCCGGAAGCCAGGGGCTGCGTAGCGCTTGTCTGCCCCTGGGTTCCGGGCCCAATGCTTCGCATTGTCCCGGAATGACGAACGTTGGCGCTTGCCGGTGGCGCGAGCGGCTGCAAGATCGGCGCAGAAACAGGGGAGGGCTCAATGAATGAGCATGGATTGATTGCGCCGGTGGTGGCGCTGGTGGCTTGGTCGCTGATCATGCTGGTGTGGCTCTACGCCACCCGCATCCCGGCTATGGCCAAAGCGAAGGT
>DAOMPU010000496.1:0-1615 GCA_035444925.1 Terricaulis sp.
TCCGAAAGCGTGGCGATATGCCCGAACGGGCGCAATTCGCGCCCGATCATGCGCGACAGCGGCTCAGCCAGCGCGCGCACGTTGAACTTGCGCAATAGCAGCACGCGCGCCGGCTTGCGCCGCAGCCAGGTGGCGAGCAGCCAGATCAGCAGCGCCGCGCCAAACCCGCCCGCAAGCACAAGGCCCACGCGCTCAGCCAGATAGGCGCGCTCGAACGCGGGCTCCCCCGCCAGCGCTTCGCGCAAGGGCGCGCTGGCCGCATCGCTCCACATGATGTCACGGGGCGCGTTGAGCCCGCGCGCCGCGGCGACGGCCTGCGCCTCCTCGCTAGCCGGGACCGATATCCCCGCCGCGATGAACACGCCCAGCAGCGCCAACATGGCCACAAGGCCCGCGCCTTTGCGCAGCATGCGGCCCCAGCCGAAGAAAAGCTTTTCGCCGTCCATCAAATCAGCTGGCCGGATGAATCCCGGCACGCGCAGCCGCCACGGCGTGAGGCTGACGTTCCGCGCCCGGGCGGCGTCCGCCGCGGCGGCGCGGCCGGCTTTGCTGTGATCGGGGTTTTGGGCGGCGGCGACCAGGGCGCGGTCGCTCAGCCGCTCGGCGGCCTCGCGGGGCGGCGCCTCCGCGCGCAGCGCCCCGAGTGTGCGCATCTCACGCAGCTGCATCCGCCAATCGCCCCCGCCAGCGGCTTGATCCGGCGTATCCATGCCAATATCCCCTCCCCCGACAAGGCGGCACTTTTACCCAAGGCGCAATCCCCATGACCACACGCACCGAAACAGACACGTTCGGCCCCATCGCGGTCGAGGCTGATAAATATTGGGGCGCCCAGGCGCAGCGTTCGCTGGGGAACTTCAAGATCGGCTGGGAAAAGCAGCCGGCGGCGATCATCCGCGCGCTGGGCATCGTCAAGAAGGCCGCCGCCGAGGCGAACATCGCGCTCGGCAAGCTCGATCCGAAACTGGGCGAGACCATCATCAAGGCCAGCGACGAGGTGATCGAAGGCAAGCTGGACGCGCATTTCCCGCTGGTGGTTTGGCAAACGGGCTCTGGCACGCAATCGAACATGAACGCCAACGAGGTGATCTCCAACCGCGGCATCGAAATGCTGGGCGGCGAGATGGGCTCGAAAAAGCCGATCCATCCGAACGATCACGTCAATATGAGCCAAAGCTCCAACGACACCTTCCCCACCGCCATGCACATCGCGTGCGCGGAAGAAGTGGTGCATCGGCTGATCCCGGCGCTGCAGGTGCTGCGCAACGCGCTGAACGATAAGGCGCACGCCTGGAAGGACATCATCAAGATCGGGCGCACGCACACGCAGGATGCAACGCCGGTGACGCTCGGCCAGGAATTTTCCGGATACGCGCAGCAGGTGGAGAACGGGATCAAGCGCATCGAGATGACGCTGCCGATGCTGATGCAATTGGCGCAGGGCGGGACGGCGGTGGGCACGGGGCTCGCCTCTCCGGTTGGTTTCGCCGATTTGGTGGCGGCCAAGATCGCGCAGATCACAGGCCTGCCCTTCACTTCGGCGCCCAACAAATTCGAAGCTTTGGCCGCGCATGACGCGATGGTGATGACGCACGGCGCGATCACCACCGTGGCG
>DAOMPU010000497.1:0-1608 GCA_035444925.1 Terricaulis sp.
CGGCGGATTTCATCGGCGGCGCGCGTCAGCTCGGGCAGCGTTTCGCCGGAAGCGACGGCGGCGGCGTCGTTGATCTCCGTCATCGTCTCGTCGAGCGAGCGGAGATCGCTTTGCAATTGGCGCGTCAGCGTGGCGAAATCATTGGCCGCAACGGTGATGGCGCCGGCCGCTTCGCCCGAGCGGCTGATGACCGATTGCGTATCGGCCAGCTGCGCGGACACGGTTTCGAGATTGGAGATGATGCGGGTGACGCGGGCGATGTTTTCATCGGTGAGCAAATCGCGCACGGCGGCCATGGCTTCGCTGGCGCGCATAACGATTTCCTCCCCGCGCGCGACGATCTGATCGATCTGGCTGCCGCGGCCGCGGATTTGCGGCGGCGGGCCAAAGCCGGAAGGGCGCAATTCATCGCCTGAGCCGCGCGTGAGCTGGATCAGCGTGACGCCGGTGAGGCCGATCGGCTCAAGCTGGCCTTCGCTATCTTCGCGCACCGGCACGTCGCGCGAGATGCGCACGCGGGCGATGACGCGATTTGTGTCGTCAGGATCAATGCGCAGATTGCGCACTTCCCCGACCTTGATGCCGTTGAAGCGCACTTCCCCGCCCTCGGTGAGCCCGCGTACGGGATCATCGAACACGATGTCGTATTCGTTGGCGCCGCGCCTGAGATCGCCGCTGGAGATCCAGGCCGCGAACATCATGGTCAGCAGAACGCCAAGCACGACCGCCGCGCCGATGCGCACATAATTTGCTTTGGTTTCCATCATCCGCCTCCTGCGGATCGTGCAGCCGCGCGTCCGCGCGGGCCCGAGAAATATTCTTTAACCCAGCCGGATGCGCCGGCGCTGATTTCTTCGATCGTCCCAAGCGCGGCGACCTTGCCGCCATACAGCACCGCCACGCGATCGCACACGGCATGCAGCGTATCGAGATCGTGCGTCACCAAAAATATTGTAAGCCCCAGCGCGTCGGCCAGTTCCTTCACCATCAGGTCGAAATTGGCGGCGCTGATCGGATCAAGGCCCGCCGTGGGCTCATCCAGGAACAGCAGCTCCGGATCGAGCGCGAGCGCGCGCGCCACCGCCGCGCGCTTGCGCATGCCGCCGGAAATCTGCGAGGGGCGCTTGTGGTGCGCATCGGGGCCGAGGCCGGCCATCGAGAGCTTCAGCGCGGCGATTTCCGCGCGCAGCTCATCGGAAAGCGCCACGTGCTCGCGCAGCGGCGCTTCGACGTTTTCGAGCACGGTGAGGTTGGAAAAAAGAGCGCCGTCCTGAAACATCACGCCAAGGCGCGGCACGCGGCCCGCGGCGTCTGCGTTGGGAAAACTGATCTCGCCGTCCGTGGGCGCATCAAGGCCCGCGATTTCGCGCAGCAGCACGGATTTGCCGGTGCCGGAGGGGCCGACCACGCCGAGGATTTCGCCTTTGCGCACGTCGAGATCCAGCCCGTCATGGACGGTCTGCTTGCCGAAGCGCGTGACGATGCCACGCACGGAGATGGCGATCTCTTCGCTCACCAATTCATCTCCAAGAACCAGAGCGCAAACATCGCATCGAGCAGGATCACCATGAAAATCGCCTGCACCACGGAAGCGGTGACGCGCGAGCC
>DAOMPU010000498.1:0-1599 GCA_035444925.1 Terricaulis sp.
TTCCGTGGTCGGCGCGGCGATCATCTTCTTCATCGGCTTCGTGCTGGCCACCATCTTGCGCCGCATCGTGCAAGCGGCGGCCGAAGCCGCCGAGCTTGATCGGCGCCTGGCGGATGCGGGCCTCACGCATACGCCGAGCGGGCCTGGCCTGGCGCGCCTCTTGGGCATCCTGGTGTTCACCCTGGTGATCATCCCCACCGCGATCGCGGCCTTGGATGCGCTCAACATCCGCGCCATCTCCGATCCGGCCACGGCGATGCTCAACAACATCCTGATGACGATCCCGCGCGTGATCGGCGCGGCCTTGATCATCTTCATCGCCTACGTGGTGGGCCGCTGGGTGATGACGCTGACCGAAGAGGGGCTGAAAACGCTTGGCTTCGACAGCATCATCAGCTCGATCGCCAACGCCGAGCCGGTGCGCGTGGGGCGTGAGCGCTCGGACCTGACGCCGGGCGTCGATACGGTCGATTTTTCCAGATTCCCGCCTTCGCGCATGATCGGGCTCGCGGTGCTGATCGGCATCGTGCTGTTCGCCGCGGTGGAAGCGGCGCGCATGCTCGATTTCGCGGCGGCGGCGGACATGCTGGCCCAAGTGCTGGCGCTGGCCAGCCGCGTGCTGGTGGGCGCCGTGATCATCGCGCTTGGCATATTGCTCGCCAACATCCTCGCCGCGGCGGCGCTGCGGGAGGGCGAGCCCTCCTCGGAGATCATCTCCACTTTGGTGCGCTGGGGCGTGATCGCGCTGGCGGCGGCGGTGGGCCTGTCTTTCATGGACGTGGCCAGCCGCATCATTGAGCTCGCTTTCGGGCTGGTGCTGGGCGCGGTGGCGGTGGCGGTGGCCATCTCCTTCGGCATTGGCGGGCGCGACGCGGCCAAAAGGCTGCTCGACCGCTGGACCTCCGGCCCGCGGTAACCGCGCATGCAGGGCTGAATTGCGGGGCCGCTCGGGTTAACCGGGCGGCCCTTCGCGTTTCTTGGACGGTTTGCGTCCGCCGCGGGCCTTTGCTAGAAGCCGCCCGCCCGCCGAGGAGCGTTGCGACGGCAGCTGCCGCCAGGCTCGGGGGGCTTTCCCATTGGAAAAACGACGCTCGCCGCTTTCGAAGGAGGGCGCGCGATGAGCGCTACAGATTTTATCGTGAAAGACCTTGGCCTCGCCGATTGGGGCCGCAAGGAAATCGACATCGCCGAAACCGAAATGCCGGGCCTGATGGCCGTGCGCGCGGAATACGGCCCAAAGCAGCCGCTGAAGGGCGCGAAAATCGCCGGCTCGCTGCACATGACGATCCAGACCGCGGTGCTGATCGAGACGCTGCAAGCGCTCGGCGCCGACGTGCGCTGGGCCTCGTGCAACATTTTCTCGACGCAAGATCACGCCGCCGCTGCGATCGCCGCCAAGGGCACGCCGGTGTTCGCCACCAAGGGCGAAACGCTGCTCGAATATTGGGATTACGCCCACAAGATTTTCGAATGGGCCGGCGGCGGCTACGCCAACATGATCCTCGACGATGGCGGCGACGCCACGCTGCTCTGCGTGCTCGGCCCCAAGGCCGAGAAGGATCCTTCGATCCTCGATAAGCCGACCAACGAAGAAGAAGA
>DAOMPU010000499.1:0-739 GCA_035444925.1 Terricaulis sp.
TTGCTTCGGTGAGAAACAGGAAAGCCGAAGGTCCGTATGCAGCTATGGTGGCTGCATCGCACGCGAGCCGGGAACGTGAAGCAAGGCGCTAAGCGCGCTTGGAACCCCAGCGTCGCAGCACGGCGATGGCTCAAGCGATCGAGTCATCAGAGGGAGCAGACCTCGCCGTTTCGCTGTCTCATCAACGTATGGCCCCCCAAGGCGACCTGAACGCTGCACGCTTCCGCCGGCTGCAAAACAAACCGTGTGGGACGCGCCAGACGCACCACCACAACACTTTACTTTTGCGCGCCGCGCCCGGCGCGTCCCGCTCTCCCTCCTGCGCGCGCCGCGCTTCGGAGGGCTTACGCCCCAAACCCGCAAGCGCCGCGCGCTGTGCGGCCAACCTATTTCGTCATTCCGGGGCATCGCGCAGCGATGAGCCCGGAACCCAGGGGCCAATGCACGGCGCTTCGTCACCCCCTGGGTTCCGGCCCGCGCTTCGCGCGACCGGAATGACGAACTTGCGGCGCTTGGCGGGGAAGCGTGGCATAAATCTCCATGCCTCACCCCCACCTCTGGCCCGCGATCATCGGCGCCGTGATCGGCTTCGGGCTGATCGCCTGGGCGAGCATCTGGCTGGCGCGTAAATGGGAAACGCTGCATCGCCGCTGGCTGATCGCGGCGCTGATCGGCGTGTTTGAGCTGGCCTATTGGGCCAACATCTATGCGTGGCTGGTGGAGCCGAACCGGCTGGTGG
>DAOMPU010000499.1:757-1595 GCA_035444925.1 Terricaulis sp.
CGGCCTTGAGCGATACGCATGTGGGCGGGCCACATGTCGATTCCGCGCGCATGGGGGCCATCGTGGCCCGCGTGAACGCGCTTCATCCCGATCTTGTCGTGCTGTTGGGCGATTACGCCGCGGCTCACGCGCCAGAGGCTGAGCGCAGCGGCGCCGAGCAGCAGGAAATACTCGGCGGCGTCGCCACCTTCGCGGCGCTCACCGCCCCGCTCGGCGCGGTGGCGGTGATCGGCAATCACGACGTATGGTACAGCCGCAGCTCGATCACCGAAGCGCTGCAAAACGCCGGCATCGCCGCGCTTTGGAACAGCCACGTCGTCATCCCGCGCGCCGGCGGCGATATCGTGATCGCCGGCCTTGAAGACGACATGACGGGGCATCCTGATTTCGCCGCCGCGCTCGATGGCGCGCCCAGCGGCGATACGATCGTGCTGTCGCACTCGCCCGATCCGTTTGCGCAGATGCCGCAAGGCCCCGCGCTTATGCTCGCGGGCCACGGCCATTGCGGGCAGGTGACGATTCCGTTGATCGGGCGCCCAATCGTGCCGTTGCGCAACGCGAAATACGCGTGCGGCCTGATTGAGGAAAACGGAAACACGATGTTCGTCACCGGCGGAATCGGCACAAGCATCCTGCCCGTGCGCTTCCTCAATCCGCCGGAGATTGTGTTGGTGAGGATAGGCAATAGGCAATAGGCAATAGGCAATAGGCGTTGCGATGGCGTCCCTACTGCCTATCGCCTTACTGCCCACTGCCTCATTTAAGCGCTCGCCGGCTCGCCGCCTAAACCGAACAGCGTGAAGCCGCGCCGCTTGCGCGCCGGCTTCTTGAAAATCTC
>DAOMPU010000500.1:0-1590 GCA_035444925.1 Terricaulis sp.
CCGATCACGACGTCCGCGCCGCCTGGATCGTGGCCGAGGCGGCGCAGCAGGCGCTGCAACTCGCGCACGCCGTTGCGATCCAACCCGCGCGGCTCGCGCGGCGGCGCGACGCTTACCCCCGCTTTCGCGCGAATCTGATCGAGCAGCGATGCGGTTGGAAAGCCATCCGCCGGCAAATTCTCCGCCGCCTGGAAACCGCGCACAGCATTGCGCGTGCGCGAGCCGAACAAGCCGTCCGGCTCGCCGGCATCGTAGCCCAAGCCGTTCAGCAGCGTTTGCACTTCAAGAATTTGCTCGCGGTTCAGCGAGCCAAGCTGGCGCGGCCAGCTTTGCACCAACCCCGCGCGCGCATCGAACGCACGCGCCAGCAACGCGACCACGAGCGCGTAGCGATCGGAATTGTTGTAGCGGCGGATCACACTGAAATTGTGGTGCAGCAGCAGCGCCGGCCCCTGCGCGCCCGCGGGCAGGAAAAGCTGCGCCTGCAGCGCGCGCTGGTCTTCCGGCCACGCGCCGCCGCCGATTGGCGCAACGCCGCGCTCGGTCCAATCGGCGATGGTGCGCAGCGTGCCGTCAGCCAGCGCATAATTGAAGCCTTCGGGCAGGCGCGCTTCTTCAAACACTGGTTCGCCGCGCCGCCAGCCGCGATCGCTCAGATAATGCGCGATCGAAGCGGCCACATCGCCGCGATTGTTCCAAATGTCGCGATGGCCGTCATTGTCCCAATCGACGGCGGTGGTGAGATAAACGTCCGGCATGAATTGCGGCTGGCCGAGCGCGCCCGCCCAGGATGAGCGCAGCTGGTTTTGATCCGCGAGCCCGCGCTCCACCATTTCGGTAAGCGCCAGCAGGTACGCTTCGAATTGCGCGCGCCGGCGCCCTTCGTGCGCCAGCGTCGCCAGCGCGGCGGCGGCGTTATAATTCAGCGCGGCTTCGCCGTAATTGCTCTCCAGCCCCCACACGCCGAGGATGATGCCTGAGGGCACGCCGTAGCGGGCTTCGACAGCCTCAAGCGTCGGCCCGATCGCGGCTTTCAGATTGCGCCCGCCGGTGATGCGGTTTTCGGTGACCCGGTTGGTCACGTAATCCCACACCGGAGAGACGAATTCGGGCTGACGCCGGTCCAACTCCACGATGCGTCCGTCCGGGCTGATGCCGCTGAGCAGGCGCCCCAGCACGGCCGGGTCGCGCCCCCGCGCCACGGCGCGGCGGGCGAAATCGTCGCGCCATTCGTCAAAACTGGGATCGCCCGAGGTGGCGAAACTCGGGGGATCGGGAACCGGCTGGGCGGCGACCAGCACCTGCCCGCAGGCAATTGTCATCAAAACCGCCGCCAGGGCCCCGATCGTCCGCTGCATCCGATACCTTCCCATCCCCTGGAAACGTCCCAAAGCGGGCTTAGGGTGCGTCGCCGGATGGGGCAATGTTGGGGCCAACCGGCGTTGACTTCCCCGTTCCAGACCCTTATTCACCCCGCTTCCAATTTTCGCCCCGGACCCGTGGACCCATGAAAGTCAAGTCGTCGCTCAAGTCGCTGAAAGCCCGCCACCGGGCTTGCCGGGTCGTGCGCCGCAAGGGCCGGGTGTACGT
>DAOMPU010000501.1:0-1585 GCA_035444925.1 Terricaulis sp.
CCCCCCCCCCCCCCCCCCCCCCCCCCGGGCGGGGAGGGGGTGGGGCTTAGCTCTGCTCAGCTTCTTCGCCAGCTTCTTCTTCCGGCGGCGCGTCGATCCAGCCGGCGGCGATGCGGGCGTTGAGCACGAGGGCGTCCGCCTGCTCTTGAGCCAGGGCGAAATCTTCCAGCACGCCCGGCTCGCGCACGCGCTCGCCGCCCTTGGTTTCGAACCAGCCGCGCAAATCATCGCCGGTGAGGCCGGCGAAATCTTCCAGCGTCTTCACGTCCTTTTCGCCCAGCGCCACCAGCATCGGCGCGGTCAGCCCCGGCACGGACTTCAGGTCGTCCTGAACGCCCAGCGCCACGCGCTTGGCTTCGAGTTCGGCCGCCAATTTATCGAGATAATCGCGCGCGCGCGCTTGCAGCTCGTCTGCGATTTCGTCGTTGAGGCCCTCGATCGAGGCCAGCTCGATCTGCTCGATAAAGGCGATTTCCTCGACCGTCTCGAAGCCTTCCGAGGCCAAGAGCTGGGCGAACATTTCGTCCACTTCCAGCGCTTTGATGAAGAGCTCGGTGCGGGCCGCGAATTCCTTCTGGCGCCGCTCGCTCTCCTCGGCTTCGGTCAGAATATCGATCGACCAGCCGGTGAGTTGCGAAGCCAGGCGCACGTTCTGCCCGCGCCGGCCGATGGCCAGCGAAAGCTGCGCTTCGCCAACGACCACCTCCACCCGCGCGTCTTCCGGATCGAGCACGACCTTGGAGACTTCCGCCGGCTGCAACGCGTTGACGATGAACGTGGCCGGATCGGGCGACCAGGGGATGATGTCGATCTTCTCGCCCTGCAATTCGCCGACAACCGCCTGCACGCGCGCGCCGCGCATGCCGACGCACGCGCCGACCGGATCGATCGAGCCGTCATGGCTCACCACGGCGATCTTCGCGCGCGAGCCCGGATCGCGGGCCGCGGCCTTGATCTCGATCACGCCTTCATAAACTTCCGGCACTTCCTGCGCGAACAGGCGCGCCATGAATTCCGGCTTGGCGCGCGAGAGGAAAATCTGCGGGCCTTTGGTTTCGCGGCGCACGTCATAGACATAAGCGCGCGTGCGATCGCCCACACGCAGGTTTTCGCGCGGAATGCTCTCGCTCTTGCGGATCACGCCTTCGGCGCGGCCGAGATCGACGATCACGTTGTAGAATTCAACGCGCTTGACCACGCCATTGATGATCTCGCCGATGCGATCCTTGTACTCGCCGTACTGACGCTCACGCCCGGCCTCGCGCACTTCGTGATTGATCACTTGCTTGGCGGTTTGCGCGGCGACGCGGCCGAACTCGATCGGCGGCAGGCCTTCGGAATATTCCTTGCCGAGCACCGCTTCGGGATCGGTCTTGATCGCGATATCGAGCATGATGTCGGTGGAGGGATTGAAGGGGCGCGTCTCGGGATCGAGCATGCTCTCGTCCACCACCGTCATCACGCGGCGCAGCGTCATTTCGCCGGTGTTCGGGTCGATATCGGCGCGGATGTCGTGCTCGGCGCCATAACGCGAGCGCGCGGCCTTTTGCAGCGCGTGCTCCATCGCCTCGATGACGATTTCCTT
>DAOMPU010000502.1:0-1582 GCA_035444925.1 Terricaulis sp.
CGTTCGGCGGCGAGGATTTGCTTCACTTGCGCCAGCGTCTGCTCCAGCAGCGTGTTGACGAGCACGTAATCGTACTCTTCCCAATGGCTGATTTCGCTGAGCGAACGCGCCATGCGCCCTTGGATCACTTCTTCGCTGTCTTCCGCGCGCGCTCTGAGGCGCCGCTCCAGCTCCGCCATCGAGGGCGGCAGAATGAAAATGCCGACGACATCCTGCGGCTCGGCCGCGCGCAGCGCCCGCGCGCCCTGCCAATCGACATCGAACAGCACGTCCTTGCCTTGAATCAGCATCGCCTCCACCGGCGCGCGCGGCGTGCCGTAATGCTTGCCGAACACCACGGCGTGTTCGAGGAACTCGCCGCGATCGGCCATGTCGTCGAACTGCTCTTTGCCCATGAATTTGTATTCGCGCCCATCCACTTCGCTGGGGCGCGGCGGGCGCGTGGTGGCGGAAACCGAAAGCGACATGTTGTCGTCGGCTTCCAGCAGCTTCTTCGCCAGGGTGGATTTGCCGGCGCCCGAGGGGCTCGACAGCACGAACATCAGGCCGCGCCGCGCGACGTGCTCATTCAACATTGGCGGCTTGCTCCTTGATCTGATCGACCACGGTTTTGAGATCGAGCCCGATGCGCGTGAGCTCAAGATCAGCCGATTTCGAGCAGAGCGTGTTGGCTTCGCGCGTGAGCTCCTGGCTGAGAAAATCGAGCCGCCGGCCCGCCGGCTCGGGCTTGGCCAGCAGCGTGCGCAGCTCGAGCGTATGCGCGCTGAGACGCTCAAGCTCTTCCTGCACGTCGGCTTTTGTCGCAGCGATCGCCGCTTCCTGCGCCACGCGCGCGGGATCGAGCTTCACTTCCGGCGCCAGCCCTTCAAGCCGCTGCTTGATCCGCTCCAGCGCCGCGGCGGGCGCGGCGGCGGCGGATTTGCGCGCGGCGGCGATCAAGGCGTCGAGGCGATCGGCGCTTTCGGCGAACACGCCGGCCAGCGCGCGCCCCTCGGCGCGGCGCGCTTCGGCCAAGCTTTCCAGCGCTTGCAGGAAACCGGCGATCAAAGCAGCGTCGAGATCGGCGCGGCCTTGATCGCTCGCCTCGGCGCCGTCTTCCGCCATCACCACGCCGCGCACGGCGAGGATGCCGTCCCAACGCGGCTTTTCAACCCGGCCTTCAAATTGCTCGCCCGCCTGCAGCAAGCGTTCGATCAACGCGAAATCGATTTTGAGCGGGGCGGCGGCGGCCGGATCGCGCGCCAGCGTCAGCGTGGCCTGCAGCGAGCCGCGCTTGAACACGCCGCTGGCGGCCGCGCGCGCCGGCTGCTCCAGCACCTCGAACCCCGGCGGCAAGCGCAGCTTCAGATCAAGCCCGCGCCCGTTGACGCTTTTCAGCTCCCAGATCCAGCGCTGGCCCTGGTGCTCGCCTTCGGCGCGGGCGAAGCCGGTCATGCCCGATATGCTCATGGGGCGCTGCTTACATGGTGTCGGGGGGGCGATACTAGCCCTCAGCGCCCGCTGCGCTGCTGGGCCAGGCGCTCGGCTTCGATCTCGCGCCAGCGGCGCACGTTCGCCTGATGCTGGGCCAGCGTGTCGGCGA
>DAOMPU010000503.1:0-1575 GCA_035444925.1 Terricaulis sp.
TCTGCGGATGCATCGATCGCCGTGAGCGCCGCGCCCATGCGCGCGAGCGGCGCGGAAACCAGCCCGCCGCCGCACCCGAGATCAAGCGCCTTTAGTCCAGCTAAAGGCTGACGTGAGGCGGTTGCGAAGTGCCGCATCGCCGTTTCGCGGATAAAACCAAGCCGCACCGGATTGAGACGGTGCAGCGCGCCGAACGGCCCTTTGGGATTCCACCATTGCGCCGCCAGGGCGCTGAATTTGGCGATCTCCGCCGGATCGAGCGTGGACTGGGACATGGGGTTCAGATCGGCGCGGAAATGAGCCGGGTCAAGCGGTATCGCGCCGCAGCAGAGCATGCTAAGGCGCGCGCCATCGAGGTTGCGCACAGATCCTATGTCTCGCTTGGTGATGAAATTCGGCGGCACGTCCGTGGGGGATGTGGAGCGCATCGCGCGCGTGGCGCGCATCGTCGCGGCGGAGCGCAAACCGGGCCGCGGCCTCGCCGTGGTCGTTTCCGCGATGTCGGGCGAGACCGACAAGCTGGTGAAGCTCGCACGCGGCGCGGGCGGGCAGGACGGCGAAGGCGCCGCGCTTTCATCGCGCGAGTTCGATGACGAGTACGATGTGGTCGTCTCCACCGGCGAGCAGGTGACGACCGGCCTCCTGGCTTTGGCGTTGCGGCGCATCGGCGTGCCGGCGCGCTCGTGGCAAAACTGGCAAATCCCATTCCGCACCGATCGCGCGCACGCTAAGGCGCGCATCGCCGAGATTGCCGAGGATCAAATGGGCGCCTCCATGGACGCGGGCGTCGTCGCGGTGGTGCCGGGCTTTCAGGGCGTAACTGAAGATCGGCGCATCACCACGCTGGGGCGCGGCGGCTCTGACACATCGGCGGTGGCGCTGGCCGCCGCCCTCAAAGCCGAACGCTGCGACATCTATACCGACGTGGACGGCGTTTACAGCACCGACCCGCGCATCGTGTCGAAGGCGCGCCGGCTGGAAAAAATTGCGTACGAAGAAATGCTGGAGATGGCTTCGCTCGGCGCCAAGGTGCTGCAGACGCGCTCGGTGGAGCTCGCGTTTGCGCATCGCGTGCCGGTGCGGGTGCTGTCGAGTTTCGTCGAGCCGGGCGCGCCCAATCCCGGCACCATCGTTTGCGGCGAGGATGAGATCGTGGAAAAGCAGGTAGTGTCGGGTGTTGCGTATTCGCGCGACGAGGCGAAAGTCACGCTTTTGGGCGTGGACGACCATCCAGGCGTGGCCGCCGATATCTTCGCGCTGCTGGCTGAGCACAATATCAACGTCGATATGATCGTGCAGAGCGATGCGAGCCGGCCCGGGCGCCAGAACATCGTTTTCACCTGCCCTGACCGAGACGCCGCGCGCGCCGCCGAGGCGCTGGAGCAGGCGCGCGCCAAGATTGGCGTGGAAGAAATCCACATCCGCCGCGATGTGGCCAAAGTCTCCGTGATAGGCATCGGCATGAAAAGTCAGGTGGGCGTGGCGAAAACCATGTTCGCGGCGCTTGCGCAAAAGGGCATCAATATCGAGGCGATCGCCACTTCGGAGATCAAAATCTCGGTGTTGATCGACGCG
>DAOMPU010000504.1:0-1570 GCA_035444925.1 Terricaulis sp.
ACGCTCTGGCTCGAGGCGCTGATGCGCTTTGCGCTGATGACGGCCGCGCCGTTCGCGGCGATGGGCGTGCTTTATCTGCTGATGCGCCAGAACGCGCAGCGCGCCCGCCTCTTCCAGGCCGAGGCCAATCGCGTGGAAACGCATTTCCGCATCGCCGCCGATGGCGCGCGCGTGGGCGTGCTGGAATGGCGCCCGAGCGCCGATGAGGTGCAGCTCTCCGAACAAGGCGCGCGCCTCCTGGGCGCGCCGCGCGACGTGCTTTCGCTGCGCGCGTTCCTTGATCTCGTCATCATGGAAGATCGCCACGGTGTGGAGGATGAGTTCCGCCGCGCCCGGCAGACCGGCCTGCTCGACGCCCGTTTCCGCGTGGCGCGCGACGGCGGGGCGCTGGCCTGGATCGAAGCGCGCGGCGCGGCGGTGGAAGAAGCCAAGGGCCGCGCCGAAACCCGCGTGTTCGGCACCATTATCGACGCGACCCAGCGCCACGAAGCCGAGGCGCGCGTCTCGCGCCTGGAAAGCCAGCTGCGCTCGGCGATCGAGAATTTCCCCGGCCCGTTCGCGCTCTGGGATCAGCGCCGGCGCCTGCTGCTGTGCAATCACAGCTTCGCGCACGCTTTTGGACTCGGCCCCGAGCTGCTGCGCCCGCGCGCCTCGTATGAGGCGATCGCCGCCGCCTCCGCCGCGCGCATCCGCCGCGAAAAGAACGACCCCTCCAATCCGGACGTGCGCATCATCGAGCTCGCCAACGGCGAATGGCTGCACGTGGTGGAGCGGCGCGCCGCCGATGGCGGCACCATCACGGTGGGCGTCGATATCACCCCGCTGAAGCGCAAGGAAGAAGAGCTCGCGCGCAACGAGCGGCGTTTGCAGGATTCCCTCAATCGCGCGGAAAGCCAGGAATATCGCATCAAGGCGCTGGCGCGCGAAGCCCAGCAGGAGCGCCAGCGCGCCGAGGAAGCCAGCCTCGCCAAGAGCAACTTCCTGGCCAATATGAGCCACGAACTGCGCACGCCGCTGAACGCCGTGATCGGCTTTTCCGAGATCATGGCCAAGGAATTGTTCGGCCCGCTCGGCAACGATCAATACAAGCAATATTCGTCCGACATCTACGACAGCGGCAACCATCTGCTCGATCTGATCAACGACATTCTGGACATGGCCAAGATCGAATCCGGCAAGCTGGCGCTCGCGCCCAAGCCGCTCGATCCGATGATCGTGATCGAACAGGCCGTGCGCCTGCATAAGCGCCGCGCCGAAGATAAAGGCCTCTCGATCGTCGTGGACGCCGAGGACGTGCCCGAGATCGAAGCCGATCACCGCGCGGTGAAGCAGATGCTGCTGAACCTCTTGTCGAACGCCGTGAAGTTCACCGAGCAAGGCGCCATCATGGTGTATGCGCGCCCAAATTCCACCGGCCTCACGCTGCGCGTGATCGACACCGGCTGCGGCATCTCGCCTGAGCACCTGCCGCGCCTGGCGCGCCCGTTCGAGCAGGTCGAGCAGGATTATGCCCGTAACCACCACGGCACGGGCCTTGGCCTTGCGCTCACCAAGTCGCTGGTGGACATGC
>DAOMPU010000505.1:0-1569 GCA_035444925.1 Terricaulis sp.
TGAATGACGATCTGCTCCGGCGCATAGCCGCGCGCGATCAGCCAATCATAGCCGGCGCGCGCGTCGGTGATGAGCCCTGCTTCGCTGGGCGAGCCGCTTGATCCCGAATAGCCGCGATAATAGACGGCGAGAAAGCCCGCGCCGTGCGCGGTGATGGCGCGCCAGCGCGCATCCCACCCTTCCGGCGCGCCGCCATTGCCGTCAAAATACAAAAAGATCGGCTGGCCGGGTTGCGGCGCGGCGTACCAGGCGACCAGCGTTTGCCCGTCGCTGGTTTCAACCCGCTCCGCGCTGACGCCCGCAAGCGTGGGCGCGACGATCGCGGTGCTGGGCTGATAAAGGATCGAGCGCGCATACATGCGCACGCCGAGCATCAACGCGCCCAACACGCCGATCACGATCAGCGCGATCACGACTAGCTTTTTCATGCGACGGCGCTCATTCAGGCATGCTTCCAAAACAGGCGAATCAGCAGCCGCGCGACGGCCGCGGCCACTGCACCCATCATGGCGGGGACAAGCGTCCAGAGCACGGAGGCGCCGTCAACGCGGATCGTGGCGCCGATTGTCAGAACGACGCCCGCGCCCAAGGCGCCCGCAATCCATGTGTCGCGCGCGCGCAATGGCAGCACCGCGTAAATCAACCCCGCAATGGCGCCCGCAACGGCCATGATCGTCGTGAGAGTGAGGCCTTGCATTACGGTGCCGAAGGTCGTGAGCGAATCACCAGATGTAAGAAAGGGGGCCATCACAAAAGCGAGGACTACAATGCAGACAGCGGCAAATGCGACCGCAAACACGCTGACGACCATCAACAGCTTTAGCAATATTCTGAGCAGCATTAAGCAAGCCACAGCCCCTTTACGAATTGGTCCGTCACTATTCGCATTGCCGAACCGCATCGTAACATCACCGTGCGCCTTACGCCCGCTCCTGCCAGCGGCGCGGGTTTCGCTTTGCGTGGAAGCACGCCAGCACGAAACACTCGTCGCCCACAATACGAAAGAACAAGCTATACGGATACCGCCTTAGGCGTGCGCGGCGAACGTCAGAGAGCATGAGAGGATAGCCAGAGGGGTTGTCGCTGATCAGCCCCACCACCCGATCAACCTCACTCACGAACGCCTCGCCCAAATCGGCCGCTCGCCTGGCATACCAATCCCGCGCCTCGATCAGCTCAAGCCGCGCCAGCGGCAGGAAGCGAACGCTCAGCGTCACCCGCGGGAGCGGAGTTCGGCTTTGATGTTTTCCCAAGCCGCCGCTCCGGCTTTCTCGCTCTCGAAACCGGCCAAGCGGCGTTCCAACTCGGCACGCTGCGCCTCGGGCAAAGGCGTTTCGGCGTCGGACAGGCTGTCCCAGAGCGCTTCGATCAGCGCGAGACGTTCCTCGGCGCTCAGCTTGGCGATGCCGGTATCTGTGAGCGGAGCCATACAGGCACTATACGCCGAGAGCGTAGAGGTAACAACCGGGGCTCAAAGCCCCTTCACGATCTCGTCCGTCATCTTCTTCGCATCCCCGAACAGCATCATGGTGTTGTCGCGGAAGAAGAGTTCGTTTTCGACGCCGGCGT
>DAOMPU010000506.1:0-1536 GCA_035444925.1 Terricaulis sp.
CGTGGTGAAGGTGGGGCGCATCGCCGGCCAGTTCGGCAAGCCGCGCAGCGAGCCGATCGAAACGCAAAACGGCGTCACGCTGCCCTCCTATCGGGGAGACAATATCAACGGCATGGAATTCACGCCCGAAGCGCGCATTCCCGATCCCGAGCGTTTGCTGAAGGCGTACGGCCAATCTGCGGCGACGCTGAATCTGATCCGCGCGTTCGCAAACGGCGGCTACGCCGATTTGCACAACGTGCATCGCTGGATGGTCGGCTTCGTGGCCGATAGCCCGCAGGGCAAGCGCTATCAGGAAATCGCCGACCGCATCTCCGAAGCGGTGGCCTTCATGGAGGCGTGCGGCATCACGCCGGCCTCCGTGCCGCAGGTGCGCCATGTCGATGTTTACACCAGCCACGAAGCGCTGCTGCTGGGCTACGAAGAGGCGATGACGCGCGTCGATTCCACCAGCGGCGAGTTTTATGACACCAGCGCCCACATGCTCTGGATCGGCGACCGCACGCGCCAGCCGGATGGCGCGCACGTCGAGTTCATGCGCGGTGTGAAAAATCCCATCGGCATCAAGTGCGGGCCGAGCCTCGATCCCGACGACTTGCTGCGCCTGATCGATATTCTCAATCCGAACGATGAGCCGGGCCGGCTCACTTTGATCGCGCGCTTCGGCGTCGATAAGGTGGAGCAGGGCCTGCCCAAGCTGGCGCGCGCGGTGGTGAAATCAGGCCGCTCCGTCGTGTGGTCTTGCGATCCGATGCACGGCAACACGCTGAAAACCGATAGCGGCTTCAAGACGCGGCCTTTCGACCGCATCCTGGGCGAGGTGCGCGCCTTCATGAACATCCTGCCGGCCGAAGGCGCTTATGCCGGCGGCGTGCACGTGGAAATGACCGGCCAGAAAGTCACCGAATGCCTCGGCGGCGCGGCGGAAGTGCGCGAGCAGGATCTTTCCAGCCGCTATCACACCCATTGCGATCCGCGCCTGAACGGCGCCCAGGCGCTAGACCTCGCGTTCCTGATCGCCGAGCATCTGCGCGGCGCGCGCATTGGCGGGCTTAAGGTGCAAGCCGGGTGAAGCTCAGAGCGATTTCTGCATTCGCCGCGGCGCTTCTGCTGGCCGCCTGCGCGTTCTGGTCGGAGCGCGCCTATTTCGCCGACAGCGAGGGCGCGCATCCGTTTGCGGACGGCGCGCGCTTCATCTGGCGCGAATCCGGCTCGCAGCAGCAGCAAACCATCGTGTTCACACGCACCGGCGCCGGTTACACGCTGCAAGATATCGGCGCGCCCGATGAACGCCCGATCGAGATGCTGCTCGTGCCGGTGCCGGAGACGCCGGAAGCGGATTTCATCGCGCAGGTGAAGCTGCCCAACGCCGAAGGCGCGCGCGCGTACGCATTCCTTTGGCCAATTTCCGGCGGCTATCGCTTGCTCGCGGCGCCGGGCTCGCTTGACGAGCTTTCGGCGGCGGAGCCGGTCATGGTGCGCCAATGCACGGCGCGCCCGCAGGGCGAGTGCAGGATCGGCGGCCGCGACGCCGTG
>DAOMPU010000507.1:0-1525 GCA_035444925.1 Terricaulis sp.
TGACGGCGCGCTTGTAATAGCGCGTGACGTCATGGCCGATGCCGATGGCGATCAGCTCCACCGGCGAGCGCGCTTCGATCCAATGGATCACGCCGCGCAGATGGCGTTCAAGATAATTGCCGGGATTGGCGCTCAGCGTTGAATCATCCACCGGCGCGCCGTCGGAAATCACCATGAGGATGCGGCGCTGCTCTGGCCGGCCCAGCAAGCGCTCATGCGCCCACATCAGCGCTTCGCCGTCGATGTTCTCCTTCAGCAGCCCTTCGCGCATCATCAGGCCGAGATTGCGCCGCGCGCGCCGCCAGGGCGCGTCGGCGCTTTTATAAACCACATGCCGCAAATCGTTGAGCCGTCCCGGCTGGGGCGGGCGCCCGGCATTCAGCCAATCTTCCTTCGCCTTGCCGCCTTTCCACGCGCGCGTGGTGAAGCCGAGAATTTCCACCTTCACGCCGCAGCGCTCCAATGTGCGCGCGAGAATATCGGCGCAGAGTGCAGCCACCATGATCGGGCGCCCGCGCATCGAGCCTGAATTGTCGAGCAGCAAAGTGACCACCGTATCCTTAAACGGCATATCGTCTTCCTGCTTGTAGGTCAGCGCCGACATCGGATCGATGATGATGCGCGTGAGGCGCGCGGTATCGAGCACGCCTTCTTCGAGATCGTAGCTCCAAGTGCGGTTCTGCTTGGCCATGAGGCGGCGCTGCAGCCGGTTGGCCAGGCGCCCCACCACGCTTTGCAGCGGCTTCAATTGCGCATCGAGATAGGCGCGCAGGCGCGCCAGCTCTTCGGTGTCGCACAGCTCTTCGGCGCCGATTTCTTCGTCGTGCGCGCTGGTGAACACTTTGTAGCCGGCGTTCGGATCCTCCACATTATCGCGCGGCTTGGGGCGTATCGGCTTTTCGCCCGGCTCTTCCTGCTCGGTTTCTTCCGTCTCGTCCGTATCCATCTCAGCTTCGATCTGGATGGTGCGATCGGATTCCATGTCCATGTCGGTCTCGGCCATTTGCATGTCCGAGGGGACTTCCTGTTCTTCTTCTTCGTTGGCCGCGTTCTCGCCTTCGGCGGGCGGCTGATCGGCTTGATCTTCTTCCGGCGCCTGATCGGGGCCGTCTTCATCGGGCACGAGCCCTTCAACGAGGCCAAGACCTTGCATCACCTCGCGCATGGCGAGCGAGAATTGCTCTTGATCCTCCGCCAGCGGCGCAAGCTTATTCAGCGCTGCGCCCGCATCGCGTTCAATATCAGCGCGCCAGGCATCGACCAGCGCTTTGGCGTTCGCGGGCGGGGCCAGTCCCGTCAGCCGCTCGCGCACCACCAGCGCCACCGCCTCGGCCAGCGGCGCGCGCGCGCGTTCGGTCATGCCGGCGGCGCCCTTGCGCTCCAGCTGATCGGTGAGCGCGGCGGTGAGATTGCCGGCGACGCCTTTGAGCGCATTGGCGCCAAGCGCCTGAATGCGCTGCTCCTCCACCGCGTCATACACAGCGCGCGCATCGGCGCTGGGCGGGCGCAGCCGCGTGTGCTTTGC
>DAOMPU010000508.1:0-1518 GCA_035444925.1 Terricaulis sp.
GGGATGCCGGCCGGGAAGCCGATCACCAGATAGCGCCCGTTCCAATTCATCGCGCGCAGCGCTGGCTCGCAATAATCGCCGCCCACCGCATCATAGATCACGTCCGCGCCGCCGCCCGTGGCTTGCTTAAAGGCGTCCGAAAGCTGCTTGGCTTGTTCTTTGGCGAAGGCGCCGGGCGGATAAAGCACGGTCGCGTCCGCGCC
Source organism: Terricaulis sp. (assembly GCA_035444925.1). Lineage (GTDB taxonomy): Bacteria > Pseudomonadota > Alphaproteobacteria > Caulobacterales > Aquidulcibacteraceae > Vitreimonas. The sequence continues at coordinate 204 of DAOMPU010000508.1, forward strand.
GCAGGCTTTTGCGAACTCCGCCTTTTCCTCACTCGACACCGCGCCCACCACGCGCGCGCCCATGGCTTTCGCCAGCTCGATCGCCGCCACGCCGACGCCGCCCGCGGCGCCGAGGATCAGCACGGTCTCGCCCGCCTTCAGCACGCCGCGATCTTTCAGCCCGTAATAAGAAGTGCCGTAGGTGAGGATGAAAGCGCTGGCTTCATCGAACGGCATCGAATCCGGGATCGGCATCACGCGCTGGGCCTGCACCTTCACCTTCTCGGCGAACCCGCCCCAGCCCACCGAGCCAAGCACGCGCTGGCCTGGCTTGATGTGCGTCACGCCCGCGCCGACGCTTTCCACTACGCCCGCGATTTCCCCGCCGGGCGCGAACGGGCGCTCGGGCTTGAACTGATATTTATCCTCGATGATCAGCGAGTCCGGGAAGTTCACGCCCGCGGCTTTCACCGCGATCACCACTTCGCCCTCCCCGGCGACGGGATCGGGCAGCTCGCTCAGCTCTAAAGCTTCGGGCGGGCCGGGTCGGGTGCTGAGCAGCGCTTTCATCAAGGATCCTCCAGATCCCTTCTGTAAGCGTGTTTTCGCGCGCGCTCCACCCTCACCTGAGGGTAAGCGTTTAAAGCGAGAAGCTGGCCAGCTTGGTGCGGAAATCGGCCGTCGCGCCCGAGAGCGTGTCGCTGACGCGGGAGACGCCCGGCGCGATCACCTCTTCGTACTGGATCGACATCATCGCCAGCACCACAAACGCCGCCCCCGCCCAGAGGCGGACTTGCGCATCGCGCAGCCGCCACAGCTGCTGCTTCAGATCGCTCAGTTTCGTCTCGATCATGGCCGCGCCTCTTGGCTAATGCGCGTTCATCCTCACGCATCAAGCGTAAACAATGCTTTGCCAAAAGGTTTACGCGAGCGGGAACAGCAGTGAAATTGCAGGCAATGGGCAGTGAGGAGTAGGGGAACGCCGCGCAGCAACAGCCTACTGCCTATTGCCTATTCCCCACTGCCTTCCTTCTTTTCAAACCCCGCCCAACGCCCGAACATCTCTTCCGCACGGCGGAGGTTCTTGTCGAGCGAGGCCATGGTCTTGTTGAAATCGCCCGCGTCGTCGCCGCGCCAGGCGGCGCGCGCTTGGCCGATGATGACGCCGAGCCCCTGCGCGCGCGCGTTGCCCGTCATCCCGTCCGCCTCAAGCCCCGCCAGCGCCAGCACCCAGCGCGCGCAGCGCACGTGGCGCTGGTGCGCCGCGCCCATCAGCACCGGATCGCGATCGCCGCCGACCTCCATCGCCAGCACCGCGGCGCGGTGCGGCTCCATC
>DAOMPU010000509.1:0-1515 GCA_035444925.1 Terricaulis sp.
CCAGGGAAACCGGCGCCGCCAGCCGCGGCGTTATACGCGCTAACGCCGCTTCCATGTGCGCGGTCTCCGCGTGCGCCTTGAACGCGGCCCAATCTGAAAAGCGCGCATGCGCCGCGAAATGCTGCGGGGCGCCGATGCTGTGGGTCACGTAGTACGAGGTGCAGCCGGCCTCGCCGGCGCGTACCGCTGCAGCGAGAGCCGCGAGCCCTTGCGCCACCGCACTGGCCGCGCCGGGCGCGGCCTCAATGCGCGCGACCACGCACACCGCGCCTTCATGGCGCGCGCGCCGCTGCTTGCTTGGTTCGTCGGCCCCGTCCGCCATATGATTTCGCGCCGCCCCCCGGCGGCGTCCTCAGCCCGAGGCGAGCTTAGGCGGCAAATCTTACCGGACGCAACCCTGAGGATCAGCCGCCCCAGCAGGCGTAGGCGACTTCCTTCAGCCGCATGGCCGAGCCCGCCTGATAGGCGCGCGCTTCGTTGTTCACCGTGACGGTGACGATGTCGCGCTCCTGCGCGCCGGCCAGGATCGGGGGGCGTTGCGGCAGATTGATCACCAGGCGCGCCTGGCGCCCGCGCCCTTCCACGCTGGCGGGCACGTTGACCGTGAGATTGCCGAGCGTGACGCCCGCGCTGGTGACGCGCCGCAAGCGCTGCTGGCTGAACGAATAATCGGTGACGACGATATCGCCCGTCGGCGGGCGGCAGGTGAAAGTGGCGGTGACGCGGCCGCGATCATCGCGCTGCGTCGCGGTGGCGACGCCTTCGACGTAGGCGTACGACCAGCCGGGCTGTTCTTGCGCCTGCACCGCACCCGCGGCGCCGAGCGCCAACACACACACAGCCGCCGCGACCAGTTTCCGCATCCGCTCGATCTCCCGCCTCGTATTTGTCGCCGCTGCTTAGCATCCGGCGGCCCCCGGTGCGATGCCTGAAGAGGGTTGAAGCTTCGTAATCTTCAGCTGGCTTTCAGCGCCAATTGGCCCGCGCCCTGCTCCAGATCGAGCAAAAATTGCTTCCGCGCCATGCCCCCGCCATAGCCGGTGAGGCTGCCATTGGCGCCGATCACGCGGTGGCAGGGAATAATGATCGAGATCGGATTGCGCCCGTTCGCGAGCCCAACGGCGCGCATCGCTTTGGGCGAACCGATCAAATCGGCCTGCTGCCCATAGGAGCGCGTGGCGCCGTGGGGGATCTGCTGCAGCGCCGCCCAGCATTTGCGCTGAAACTCCGTGCCGCGCGGCGCGACCGGCACGGCGAAGCGTGTGAGCTTGCCTTTGAAATACACATCAAGTTCGCGCCGCGCCTGATCGAGAATTTTGTCCTTCCCGGCGGGCGCGCTTTCATAGGCATAGCGCGGGTTCTCGAATTCGAGATGCGCAAGCGCTGCGCCATCGGAAATCAGCGTCAGCGGGCCGACGGGGCTTTCGTAAATCACCGAGATCATGGCCGCATGCCTTTCTTGGCGCCGCGCCGCCATAAGCGGATGGCCGCGTAGGCGCGCCAGGGTTTCAGATG
>DAOMPU010000510.1:0-1504 GCA_035444925.1 Terricaulis sp.
GCCAATCCGCTCGCCGTTGGCTGGATCGTCCACGCGCTGAACACGCGCCCCGGACCTGACGCTGACGAGAAAACGATCGCGGGAGCGCGGCGCGACGCGCGCAAAGAGCTCGACCCCGCGAAGCGCAAGCTTCGCACCAAAAAGCGCGCGCACGCTGCGCTCCCGCCTCCGCGCTTTTGGCGTGCGAGAATAAAAGGGGCGCGGATTGCTCCGCGCCCCTTCCCCCTAGCCGCGTGCGCCTTGCATCTTTCAGCAGGTCCGTTCACGCGGCTCAGCCGATCCCGATGACCCGAACCTAGCCGCCCCCGCGCCTTCCCGACGTAACCCCCGTCACGCCTGGACAGGGCGCGCGGCTCTAGGCAGGAGTCGAGCCGATGACAGCCGAACAGATTTTCCTCTTCCTGCAGCAGCCCATGATCGCCATCCCGATCGTGCTGGCGGTGATGGGCGCCTTCTATTTCAGCGGGCGGCGCTGGGCGGCGCTTTATGTGGGGCTGATGCCGCTGATCAATTGGTCGTTCGGGGCGGTGCCCACCTTCCCGATCGCCGATTGGCTGGGCGGGGGCGCCTTCCAGCCGCTCGCGGTGGTGACCGGCCTTGTGCTGGTGGTGCGCGATTTCGCCCAGCGCGAGATGAAGCATTGGGTCTGGGGCGCGATGATCGCCGGCCTCATCCTCTCGATGCTGACCTCCTGGATCGTGGTCGTGTTCGCCAGCGCGGCGGCGTTCCTGATCAGCGAGACGGTGGATTGGGCGGTTTACACCTTCTCCAAGCGCCCGCTTTCGCAGCGCATCATGATTTCGAGCACGTTTTCCGCGCCATTGGATCAGGCCGTGTTCATCGGCTTGGCCTCGCAGATCCCCGGCCAGGAGGGCATCTTCGCCTGGGGCACGATTATGACAGGCATCATTTCCAAGCTCGCGGGCGCCTATGTCGTCTCCCGCATCGTCGCCGCGCAGGAGCGCCGGGCTGGCAAAATCGAGATGAATCCCGCGTAAACCCAGCGAAAGCCGCTTGCTAGGGAGGGGTCTGTCCCGCATAAGCAAGGGGTGAAGAGCTGGCCCGGTGGCCGGCGGTGGTGCGAAGTTCCGCAGCGTGCGGCAAGTTTTCTTTCCCCTAACAAAGCTGGAATTCGCGGTGACGGGCGTGCGCTATGGCGTGCGCGCGGCCAATGGCATGCGCCCTTGGCTTTTTTTGAACTAGGACAAGTGGAAATGAGTTTCGACGACGAGTTTGGCGGCGACGACGACCGGGGCGATAAGAAAAAAGACAAGCGCGGCGGGCGTGGGCGCGAGCGCGATTCAAATGAATTTGGCGGCGGCGGCGGCGACAGCTTCGGCGGTGGCGGCGGCGGCTTTGGCGGCGGCGGTTACGGCGGCGGCGGTGGCGGCGGCTATCGCGGCGGCGGTGGCGGCGGCGGCTATCGTGGCGGCGGCGGCGGTGATCGCGGCGGCGGCGGCGGATACGGCGGCGGCGGCTATCGCGGCGGCGGCTCCGGCTTCGG
>DAOMPU010000511.1:0-1504 GCA_035444925.1 Terricaulis sp.
CGGAAGCGCAGGTGAATGAGTGCATCGCCGATCCCGAAGGCGCGGCGCGCATTCGGCGCATCACCGAGGCCAGCCGCGCCCACAACGTCACCGGCACGCCGACGCTGATCATCAATGGCCAAAACTATAGCGGGGCGCTGACGTGGGAAGCGCTCTCGGCCGCGCTTGACGCCGCGGGCGGCGGCGCCACCTGAGCGAACGTTTGCCCCTCCTGCAGCGCAGAACGCTGCTGCTCGCCGCCGGCGCGGCGCTGATCGCGGGCAAGGCGCACGCCAGCGCCGAGATCACGGCCGACGACATCGTGCTGGGCGATGCGAACGCGCCTGCCACTCTGATCGAATACGCGTCCACCACATGCCCCACCTGCGCCGCGTTCCACGCCCCGCTGTACGAGCCGCTGCGCGCGCGCTACATCGATAGCGGGCGCGTGCGGCTGGCGTTCCGCGAATTCCCGACATCGCCCGAAGCCGTCGCGCTCGCCGGCTTCCAGATCGCCCGCTGCCGCAACGCCACGCCCGAGCAATACATCGCCCGTGTGGGCGAGCTGTTCCGTCAGCAGCAAAGCATCTTCAGCGAAACCACTATGCAAGGCGTGATGCGCCGGCTCGTCGCCATTGGCGAAGGCTTCGGCCTCAGCGCCGCGGAAGTGAATGCGGCGATCAACGACCCCGCCGGCGCGGCGCGCGTTCGGCGCATCGTGCAAGGCGCGGAAGCGTTCCATATCCACGGCACGCCCTCGTTCGTCATCAACGGCCAGCGTTACGAAGGCCCGCTCTCCGGGCGCGATCTGTTCGCCGCGCTGGACGCCGCTGGGAGCCAGGCGCTCCCGTGAACATCACCGAGCTGCGCCTCACCGGCTTCAAGAGCTTCGTCGACACAGCTCGTGCGCCGATCGAGCCGGGGCTGACCGGCGTTGTCGGCCCTAATGGCTGCGGCAAATCCAATCTGCTGGAAGCCGTGCGCTGGGTGATGGGCGCGACCAGCGCGAAATCCATGCGCGCCGGCGATATGGAAGATGTGATCTTCTCCGGCAGCGCCGGGCGCCCAGCGCGCGAGCACGCCGAAGTCACGCTGGTGTTGAACGAAGCCGCAGGCCGCGCGCCCGCGCCGTTCAACAAGGATGATTTGCTCGAGGTCACCCGCCGTATCCGCCGCGGCTTGGGCTCCACCTATCGCATTAATGGCAAGGAGGTGCGCGCCAAGGACGTGCAGCTCCTGTTCGCCGACGCCGCCACAGGCGCGAACTCGCCCGCGCTGGTGCGCCAGGGCCAGATCAGCGAATTGATCGCGGCCAAGCCGCAGAACCGCCGCCGCATCCTTGAAGACGCCGCCGGCATCGCCGGCCTGCACGCGCGCCGCCACGAAGCGGATTTGAAGCTGAAAGCCGCGGAGGCAAACCTACAGCGTCTTGAAGAAGTGCTTGGCGAAATCGAAGCGCAAGCGATGAGCTTGAAGAAGCAGGCGCGCCAGGCCGAGCGCTATCGTGGGCTCGCGCAAACCTTGC
>DAOMPU010000512.1:0-1503 GCA_035444925.1 Terricaulis sp.
CGCAAGGCCGCGAAACTTGACGCTCACGCCCCGAAGGTCAAGGTCAATCGAAGTCCCAATGTGTAGCTTCCCGGCGCAAATGGCGCCCATACAGGAACGAAGCCATGCCAAGGGTCGCGAACAGCCCCATCAGCGCCACATAATCGTACGCGCCGTCGCGGATGTAATCGGCCAGCGTCAGCGGCGTGATCAGCGCGAGCAGCCCCAGCGCCACCCCGACGGCCACGCCCGTCTTGATGAACACGTCGCCGAAAAAGTAATTGCGGTCGATTTCCTTGCGCCCGCGGCGCTTGGGTTTGGAGGCGGCTTTGCGTTTCGACATGGGCGCGAGGCTTAGCCGGATTCGCGCCGGCGAAGGTTAGCGTTTCGCCGCCGGAACGCTTCGCGCCGGTTCAAGCTCGTACGAGATCACGCAGGCGCGCGCCTCGTCCTTCACTTCCTTGCTGCAATTGGATTGCGCGAACGCATCCGCCAGCTGGCGCGCGCGCTCGATATTGCCGCCCCAGCCGTTCTGCGTGTCGTAAAGCGCGGCGAAGCCGGACCACGCCATCATCGTTTCGCCCAGCTGGGGGCTGTCGAAGATGCGCTGGAAGCTCGGCTGGAAGAAGCCGAGGCGTGCGGCCAGCGTGCCGGTGTCGGCGCCGTTCAGTTCAGTCAGAAATTCGCCCCAGACGCGATTGGCCTCCCGGCACATGCCGATCAGGCGTTCATCCCCGCGCCCCAGACGCTCCAACAATTCGTGCATGCTCACGCCGCCTTTCTAGCGCCAAACGACCACGCCTTGATGACGCTTGCACGAACGCTCGCCCCAAAGGCGGGCGCGGGCGCTCTCATTCGCCCGGGGGCAAGCGCTGCATGATGACGTGCAAAGTCTCGCCGCCGGAAAGCCCGCTCAGCACACCGACAAAGACGCCCTCATTGCGCCCCTCAAAGCGTACGATTGTGTGGCGACCGCCCACACGCGCCGGCGTGCCTGTGAGCACCAGAACATCGGCCTCAAAGCCGCCTTCCCAGCTGAGATTATAATTCATGAAGCCCGCACAGACCGGGCACGGATCCACAACGCCGAAGCCGCTCAACCGCCCGGTTTGGTCCTGTGTAAGATTTGCATCGAAATAGCCGCCGCGCGCGCGGTGATCCACCGGCTGCGTCGCCACCCACACGCCGCTTAGGTCCGCCGTCTGCGCGCGCGCCGGCGAGAGGGAAAACAGCACGGCGAGGACGGCGAGCGCGGCGAGCACATGGACGGCGGCCAGCACCCCGAGCGCCGTGAGCGCCGCAAGCACCAATGCGCCGAGGATCACCCGTTTCACGCCCACCATTTGGCCGCCTTAGCCTTGAAGCCCGCCGCCTTCTCCAGCGCGGCGCTGACAGCAAACACGCTTTCTTCGTCCAGCGCCTTGCCGATCACTTGCAGGCCCAGCGGCAAGCCTTGGCCATCCGTGGCGGCCGGCAGCGCGAGCGCCGGCAGGCCGGCGAGGTTCGCCGTCACCGTGAAGATAT